>JBFZES010000354.1:0-3693 GCA_041306725.1 Spirochaetaceae bacterium
GAGCGGATTTTGCCGCTGGAGGACGCGGAGGCTGCCGCCATCGCCCGCAAGCTGTTCGAGTCCCGCGGCGTTCGCTTCCATACGGGCGCCTTCGCCACCGGCATAGAAAAGGCCGACGGCGGCGTACGCCTGCTCTTGAAGCCGGCCGGCCCTCCCGGCGGGGCCCCTGCTTCCGCCGCGGGCGGCTCGTCCCCTGGACAGGCGGGCACCGCCTCGGAGCTTCCCGCCTTCGTGGAGGCGGATGCCGTGCTCGTGGCCGTTGGCAGGGTGCCCAACAGCGCGGGCCTTGGCCTCGAAGCGCTCGGCATACGTACGGACAAGGGCTTCGTCGAGGTGGGCGATTATTACGAAACCTCGGCCTCAGGCGTGTACGCCATAGGCGACCTGGTAGCCACGCCGCTCTTGGCCCACGTGGCCAGCAAGGAGGGCGAGATAGCCGCCGAGCGCATAGCGCAGCTCATCAAGGGCACGCCGGCGCCTACCGAGCGCAGGGTGGACTTAAGCACGGTGCCCTCGGCCGTGTACTGCGACCCCGAGATAGCCAGCTTCGGCCTCCAGGAAGAAAAAGCCAAGGCTACGGGACGGGCATTTTCGTCGTTCAGCTTCCCCTACCGCGGCATAGGCAAGGCCGTGGCTACCGAGAAGCCGGAGGGCTTCGTAAAAGTGCTCGCCGACGCCGATACGGGGGAGATATTGGGGGCCACGGCCATAGGCGAGCGGGCCACGGATATCATCCACGAGCTCTTGCTCGCCCGCAGCGCGGAGCTCGGCGTGGAGGACCTGGCCGATATGATGCACGCCCACCCAACCATAGCCGAAGGAGTCATGGAGGCGGCGCGAGGCGTTTTGGGCAGGGCCATACACGTATAAGCGCGGGCTTAAGCCCCGGGGGCTCAGGTCCTTAGTCCGCGGGGCTTAGCACCCAAAGCAGTTCGCAGGCCTCGAGCCTGATCGCCTCGTCGGGCAGCACCAGGCGGCCGCTCAAGAGCTCTATTCCCTGGCGCCCGGCCAGGAGCGAAGAACAGCGCCGCCCGTCCAGCGTAAGCGGGCTTTCGGAAAAGTTCGCCAAGACCGTCAGGAGCTGTCCGGAGCCCTGCTTGTGGAAGGCCAGTATGGACTTGTGGCCGCTGTCCAGCACCGTAAGGGCCTGGACGCCAAAGATGTCGCGCTCCCGCCGCAGGCGCGCCATGGCGCAAAGGCCCTCGTATATGCGGCCAGCCACGCTTGACCTATCGCCCCGGCTCTTAAAGAGCGCGTCGTCCCAGAGCGGCCTGTGCACCCAGCGGCTGTCTGAGGCCTGGGCGGGATCCGCCTCGAATTCATAGCGGTTAAGCGCCCCCAGTTCATCTCCCATATAGATAAGCGGCAGGCCGCCTGCGCAGAACGTGAGCCCGTAGAGCAGGAGCACGCGCCGCAGGGCCGTATCCAAATCCGCGCCCAGGCCCTCCTCAAGGGCGCGCTCCACGCCCGCAAGTGAGGCCGTGGTGCCGCATATGCGGCGGTCGCCCGTAACGGGGTTGTACTGAAAGCTCACGCCCCTGCTGAAGCTGGCGGGAAAGCGCCCCAAAAAGAATTCGTTAAGGAAGGCGCGGTGGTCGCCGCCCTTGATGCCCAGCTCGGCCGCGTCTTCGTCCGCGAAGGTCCAGCCTATGTCGTCGTGGCAGCGCACGTAATTCACCCAGGAGCAACCGGCCGGCAGGCCGTGGCGCTTGCGCAGGGAAAGCGCCAAGAGGCTCGCGTCCTTGGTGGCGGACGCCTCCCAGAGCTCGGCCATGAAAAGGGGATTATAGGAAAGCTGGCATTCCCGCAGATCTACATACTTGATTATGTCGTCGGGGTGGACTATGGCCTCGGACTTGAACAAGAGCGAGGGGCAGGCCAGGCGCGCCACCGACTGGAAGGCCCTGATAAGGGTATGGGCCTGGCTCAGGTTTTCGCAGCCGGTGCCCAGCTCTTTCCAGATAAAGGCTACCGCGTCCAGGCGCAGCACTGCTATGCCCCGATTGGCCAGGCTTATCATCTCGGCAGCCATGGCGCGGAACACCGCGGGGTTGCGGTAATTCAGGTCCCACTGGAAGGAGTTGAAGGTGGTCCACACCCACTTGTTCATGTCCGCGCTGTAGCTAAAGGAGCCCTGCCTGTGCTCGGGAAAGATATCGCGCAAATGCGCCTGATACGCGGCCGTGTCGGCGCGCTCGCTGAAGGTCCAGTAGTAGTCCTGATAATCGGGGTCGCCGGAGCGCGCCTTCATGGCCCACTCATGCTCGTCGGAGGTATGGTTAAAGACGAAGTCGGCCACCAAGGCTATGCCTTCAGCCGCGAGGCGGGAAGCTAAGTCCTCAAGGTCGCGCATGGAGCCTAAGGCCGGGTTGGTGTCCCGGTAGCTCGATACGGCGTAGCCGCCGTCGCTCTCCTTTTCCGGGGACAGAAAGAAGGGCATGAGGTGCAGGTAGCTGACGCCCAGTTCCTTGAGGCCCGCTATGCGCGCGTTTATGCCTTTAAAGCTGCCTGCGTAGCGGTCTACGTAGGCTACCGCGCCTAGCTGCGCCGAGGAGCGGAACCAGCCGGACTCAGGCGGGTTCTCGCGGTCGCGCTCTTTAAGGTAGTCCGGCCGCCGCGCGTAGCCGTCGAAGACTTCGCCGATGAGGCTCTGGAATTGCAGGGCAAAGTCGGGCCTGTCCTTGTACAGCTCCCACAGGAGCTCCGCTAAGCGCCTATACTCGGCGTCGAAGCGCGCGCCGAACTCGGGCCAGAGCTCCGAAGAGCTCAGGCCAAGCTCATCAAGGCGCGCGTCGACATAGGCCTTCAGGGAAGCCCAGAGCCTATCCATTATTTAATGGAACCGGCCACCATGCCCTTGACTATGTACTTCTGCGCAAGGAGGAAGCATATGATCACGGGCACCATGGCGAGCAGGATGGCGGTCAGTATAAGGTCCCATTGCTTGACGAAGGCGCCGGCGAAATTAGATACGGCCAGCGGTATGGTCTGTATGGCATTGCCCTTGCCCAGCACGAGCAGGGGCAAGAGGTAGTCGTTCCATATCCATATGCCGTTAAGCACCAGCACGGTGGCGTGTATGGGCGTGAGTATGGGGAAAATAATACGGTAGAAGATCTCCGCCCTGCTGCAGCCGTCTATCGTCGCAGCCTCCTCAAGCTCCACGGGTATGCTCTTGATAAAGCCGTGGTACATGAACAGCGACAGCGACACGCCAAAGCCCACGTAGCAGAGTATCATGCCCGCGTAGCTGCGCAGGAGCCGTATGCCGGTAAGGTCGGTTATGGCCCTGAGCCAGGACAGGAGCGGGAACATGACTATCTGGAAGGGAATAACCATGGCGGCCACGAAGATAAAGAAGATGATATTCGATGTTTTCGTCTTCGTGCGCACGAGGGCCCAGGCCGCCTGAGAAGACAAAAGGCTTATGGCCAGGAGGGACACCACCGTTATGATAAAGGACGAATAGAGCGAAGCCGGATAGCGTATGTTGTCGCTCGTCCATATCGTCGCCACGTTCTTGGCTATATTGCCCCAGTCGCTGGGCATGACCAGCGGAAACTGCGTTACCTCGAAAGCGGTCTTGGCCGAGTTTATAAGCACGAGGAAGCAGGGAAAGAGAAAGACGATAAAGAGGACCAGAGTGACGAGCTCGGCCGCGAGCCTGGCTAGTTTTACGTTGCTCATAGCTCC
>JBFZES010000355.1:0-10616 GCA_041306725.1 Spirochaetaceae bacterium
AAGCGCGAAATTGCGCGCGCATACGGCTACGTCCTCGACGAAACAGGAGTCGGGGTATTCTTCCCAGGCGGGCAATACCTCCACCCTAAGGCCGCAGCGCTCAAGGGCGGCTATATAGGCATCGTGCTGCCGCAGCGCCAGCGCGTAATCGGGAAGCCCCAACTCGGGATGGGCGCTTAAGCCTTTGACGAGGGAGCGCGCCGGCCGGCGCACTATGGCTTTCGTGAACATGGAACTACTCATAGTCTCATCCTAAGCCCGGACGCAGCGCTCGTCAATATTGCCCGACGCTTGCGCCGGGCGCAAGGCGGAACTAGTATAGAGCGTATGGAATCAAGCACACAGTTTTTTGACGCGGGTACCGTACTCTTTAGGGAAGGCGAAAAAGGCGCGCTCATGTACATCCTGGTAAAGGGCTGCGTGGAGCTGCGCAAAAAAGTCGAGGGCGGCGAAACCGTGCTCAAGCTCGTGAATACGCCGAATGAATTCTTCGGGGAAATGGCCCTTATCGATGGGCGCCCCCGCTCGGCCACCGCCGTGTGCGCCGAGAAGACGGGCGTCATAACGGTAGACGACGCCATCTTCGAATCCATGGTCTTAAGCAATCCCAAATTCGCGCTTACCATCATCAAGACCCTGGCGGCGCGCATACGCTCGTCCAACGTGCAGATATCCGAACTTACGGAGACCATACCCCGCGAGCGCACGGCGCGCGCCATGGCCGACTACGCGCTGCGACAGGGCGAGAAAATCTTCGACGGCGGCTATAAGGTACGCATCGAGGACGTACGCGCCTGGGTGAACAGCCACGCGGGCGTAGCGCTGGACGACTTCGACGCCTGCCTGGCCCGCTTCCTTAAGAACGAGGCCGTTCGCTTTGCCGCGACCAGCGCGAAGACCCGGGAACACATCGTCCTGTCCGAGTCCTTTATCAGCGAAAATAACCGGCGAAACGAACCCGGCAGGTAGCGATACCCGCGACGCTTAAGGCTCTCGCGAAAAAGCGGGCCATCAAGCGGATGGTTTTTCGAACACCAGCTCAAAAAGCGACGGATCGTCGACTATTAGGAAATCTTTATCCATAAAAGCGGATGCCACGACCTTAGCGAGCGCTTTATTGGCTTTTTCTATAATAAGGTCAGCGTCTTCGAGTCGGCTCCTTCGCATGGCCGCGCTGAACGAAGCTAGGGCGGCCTTGCGGGTGCTTCGCATTAACAGCTTCGCCACGCGATGGTACTCATCGCCTCCGGAAGGAACGAGGTATGCATCAAGCCGCGCCGCGGCCGGCTTTACCGCCGACCAGCGCGGCGCGTCGAAGACGATGCGCGCCATGCCCGCCTTGGGGAGCTTTAGCGCATACGAGGGGAACAGGCCTTCAAGGAAGGGAGCGGCGCGCGAACGCCTTACTAAGATAGCGAGGGAGTCAAGCCCGTCATCAAGCGAGAGCAGGTAATCGATGAGCCGTTCCTGGGTTTCCTTGAGCTCCAAACGTTGATCCTGCGCGATCGCCCCAGGGGGAATCCCCGAAGCGTGAGCGTAGGCGCTGGCGGTCTCCCAGGTGCTAAGCCTAGAGTCGCAGCATATGCGCTCAGGGGAAAAGCCGAGCGAAGCGGCGGCGAGGGCGCAGCTGCGGGCCGCCTTCGCTCCGCGCTTGGAGAGCGGCCTTGACGCGGAACCCGGATTGTCGCGTTCTTTGGCTTCTCCCGACCGAATCAAAAAAAGGGTTTTCATACGATAATTGTCCTTTGCACGAGGGCGGATAGCTCTTCTCGCCCGCGCGGCATAGTCTACAAAAGAGCTGGGGAATAATCGACCGCATAGCTCTGCCTTTTCTTTTATTCTTCGCAAAATCCAGGTTAGGCCTTGATGAGCGGCCCAGACCCTGTTGTTTTGCAACGCGAGGAGCGGCTCTGGCGGCGCGGACGCTGGCTTTGAGGAGCCAAGCCTGGATTCCCTCTCTCCATAACAACTTAGGCTCGCTCAGCGTTATTTTCTTGCTTGTTTTTACATTTATTGTTAAAATGTAAAATATTAGCTCCGATCAGCCTCACGAGGCCATACGGAGCGGCGGCGCTACAGTCTATGCAGGCGTCCAGCCCCTTTACGGAGGATTACGAATGGCAGAAACCCTACCCCTACTCTTTCTGGAAAAAGCGCGAGCCAATCCTGAGCTCGTCATGCAGTACAGCAAACAGGGCGGCGACAGCTTCAAGCCCACGAGCTACAAGGATATGGCCGAAGAGGTGGCCTGTTTCGCCGCGGGCCTTTTGGATCTTGGCGTAAAGCGCGGCGACAATATAGGCCTCATATCGGACAACCGCAAGGAATGGCTCATTACCGACCTTGCCGTGCTCGGCCTTGGCGCCGCCGACGTGCCCCGTGGCTGCGACGCCACCGAGCAGGAAATAAGCTACATTCTGTCCTTCAGCTCCTGTTCGCTTACGGTATTGGAAAACGACAAGCAGCTGGCCAAGATACTGGTAAACAAAAAGGCCATGCCCGAGCTTAAGCATGCCATCATGTACGACAAGGCCTCAGACGCCATGGCCAAAGAAGCCAAGGCCGCCGGCATTACGCTCTACGACTACCCGGAGGTCTTTGCCAAGGGCAAGGCGCGCCGTGCGGCCAAGCCCGGGGAATACGAAGCCGAAACGGCTAAGGGCAAGCCCAACGACGTAGCCACGCTCATCTATACGAGCGGCACCACCGGCGAGCCCAAGGGCGTCATGCTGTCCCACAAGAATTTTATGCACCAGTGCGAGGTGTTGCCCGAGATCATCAATATAGGCAAGGGCGAGATTTGGCTGTCCGTGCTCCCCGTTTGGCATTCCTTCGAGCGCATCGTCCAGTACGCCATCATAGCGGTATCCGCGACCATAGCCTACTCGAAGCCTATAGGCGCTATCATGCTCCCCGATTTCCAGGCGATTAAGCCGCACTGGATGGCGAGCGTGCCGCGCATTTGGGAATCGGTCAAGGACGGCATCTATAAGAATATCAGGCAGCAGGGCGGCGCCAAGAAGGCGCTGTTCACCTTCTTCGTGGGCATAGGAGAAAGCTGGGCGCTGCTCCGGAATATGCTCTTAGGCCGCCTGCCCAATTTCGGCAACCGTTCGCGCCTCTTGGACATTATCCTTCCCATCATACCGCTCATACTGCTAGCGCCCCTCCGCGGCCTGGGCGAAGTGCTCATCTTCAAGAAGATAAAGACCAAGCTCGGCGGCCGCTTCAGGGCCGGCATATCGGGCGGCGGCGCCATGCCGGGCTCGGTGGACGTATTCTTCGACACGGTTGGCGTGCAGATACTCGAAGGCTACGGCCTTACCGAGACGGCGCCGGTTCTAGCCGTACGCCCGCAGCGCAGGCCTATCATGGGCACCGTGGGGCCGGCCATGCGCGGCACCGAATTCAAGATCGTGGACGAGCAGGGCAAGGATCTCGGCCGCTGCAAGAAAGGCGTGGTGTGGGCCCGCGGTCCGCAGGTCATGCTCGGCTACTACAAGAAACCTGACCTTACCGCCAAGGTCATGAAGGGCGACGGCTGGATAGACACCGGCGACATAGGCATGCTCACCAAGGACGGCTACCTGCGCCTTACCGGCCGAGCCAAGGACACCATAGTCCTGCGCGGCGGCGAGAACGTGGAGCCCCTGCCCATAGAGCAGCGCATAAACGACAGCATGTACGTGAAGCAGACCGTGGTGCTTGGCCAGGACGAGCGCTACCTCGCCGCGCTCATCGTGCCGGATCAGGATACCGTGGTAAGCTGGGCCAAGGACAATAACATACCCATCGTGGACTACGAGACCCTGCTTGCCCAGCCGGAAGTGCGCGAACTCTTCGATTACGAGATTAGCCAGGCCATAAGCGCCAAGAACGGCTTTAAGACCTTTGAGCGCATCTTCAAGTTCGAGATCCTGCCCCAGCTATTCGAGGTGGGCAAGGAACTGTCCGCGAAGCAGGAAATCAAGCGCCACGCCATCAATGAGATTTACAAGCACAAGATAGACAAGCTGTTTAAGAACTGAGGAGCGGCCTAGTCTTTAAGCTCCTGCGCTATACGGCGGGATAGCGGTACCAGGTACCGTTATCCCGCTTTTTTTTTCGCGACGGCCCCGCAGGCGGTCAGCATCAATCCCGACGACCGTACGCGGGGACAGCCGAGCCGACGCTCAGGCCGCGCCGAAAGCCCCGAGGCGGCTAGGCAAGCGAGAGCAGGAAAGGCCATACCATATAGACGGAAAAACCCAGTATGAGCGCGTACGAAGCCAGCTCAAGATAGCCCGATACGAGGGCGACGAGCCGCTCCTTCTCCTTAAGCCTGATAAAGAGGCCCTCCCGCCCGAACCAGGCAAGGTAGGCGGCCAGGGATACGACGAGGCCCTGCCCTAAGGCTATGAACAAAAGCGCGGCCACGCCAAGCAGCGGGGAGCCCATATAGAACGAAAAAAGCAACACCATGATAGAGCCCGTACAGGGCACGAGGCTCGTAAAGAATATGATGCCGTATTTGCCTCGTGCCCGCCGGACGCCGCCGTGCTCGTGCGCGTGGCTCATATGCCGCAGCTTGTTCACGATCAGGATGAGGGCTATGAAGGCGAGCGCTAAGAAGCTGCCGCCGTCCATCCAGGCAAGCACGACCTCGGCCGAAGCAAGAGAGGCTATGGCTCCGCGGAGAAGGCTGAGTACCAGGATGACGAGGCCTCCGGACAGGGTATGGGTGATAGCCGAAAGAAAGCCCGCCGCCAGGGGCTCCCAGGCCTTTGCCTTTGCGCCAAGAAAGAGCGAAAACACCACGGTTTTACGATGTCCCGGACCGGCCGCGTGGGCAAGGCCGTAAAGGAAGGCAATGCCGAGCACCGCCAAGGCCGCCGCGCCGTAGGAGCCGTCGGAGCCGGCGCGGCCGAAGGCTTCAGCCAGGCCGTCCCTGAAGCGCAGCTGTAATCCCGCGAAGGCGCCTGGAACCGTCCTGCGCACGAGATACTCCGGGGCGGCGGGCGCCCCTTCCTCGGCGCCGAAGAAGGGATTGGCGTGCGCGGCCGTAGCGGAAAGCGCCAGCGCAAGAATGAGAAGCGCGGCCAGGCGCGGCGCGGGAGCAGCGCCTTTATTTGAATTGGACAAGAATTTCCTCCGGGTAGACGGTCTGCAAGCCTGGCGCGGGGGCCTTGTACGTCGTCATGTCCTGGGCGCCGCCCATGGGGTTATAGTACACCGGATAGCGTTTATCCACCTGCCTGCTGAACGCGGGTACGGGCGCGCCGGGCTTGCGCTGCTCGGCGGAGGCCAGGGTATCGGCATAGCGCACGGCGCTGTAATAGGTCGTGTCGAACACGGCCACGCTGAAAGACCCTATATAATTATTGTCCTCAAGGGGCACAAAGAAGCGGTACACGGCGCGTTCATCGCTGAGGCTCGCGCTAAAATTCTCCACGGAAGTGGGGCTCGATCGCGTCGAACCCCTGCGGAGCAGGGTGTAGAAGCCGTAGCGGCGCAGGTTAATGAAGGCTCCGTCATGGATATCCTCCTGCTCGGCCTTGCTGAAGGAAGCGTTGCGGTCGGCATCGAAGTTGTAGCGAAGCTCCATGCTAAACACCGCGTCGAAGGTCCATTCCTGCCAGAAGCCCACGCAGGCTTCTCCGTCGAATACGAAGTCAAGCTTCGCCTCTATAAATACATGGGGATGGGCTAGCGCGGGCATGAGCGCGAATAGGTACAGGGCAGCCATTATCGCGTGACGTTTCATAGCTGGACTATAGCAAAAAACAGCGCTTAGGTAAGCCCGTAGCCCCGGGGCATAAGCCCTAGGGCTTAGCCTTTTGGTCGATGAACTGCTGGGTCTTCTGAACCTTCGGCGCAACGACCGCCTGGCAATAGCCATAGTCGGGGTTCTTGCGGAAGAAGTCCTGATGGTACTCTTCGGCCAGATAGAAGTCTTTAAGCTCCTCAAGATCGGTAACGATGGGATCCCTAAACTCTTGGGCCGCCTTGGCCAGCGCTTTCTGGGCGGCAGCCTTTTCCTCTTCGTTTTTATACAGGATGATGGAACGGTATTGGCTGCCCACGTCCGCGCCCTGCCTATCCAGGGTCGTGGGGTCGTGTATCTTGAAGAAGAGCGCGAAGAGCTCTTCCAGGTCCGTCTCGGCGGGGTCGTAATAGACGCGCACCACCTCGGCGTGACCGGTAAGCCCCGTCGTCACCTGTTCGTAGCTGGGGTTGGCGCGGCTGCCGCCGGCGTAGCCTGACTCCACGGCCTTTACGCCGGGCAGTATCTCGTAGGCGGCTTCAAGGCACCAGAAGCAGCCCCCCCCGAGCACGAGGCTCGATAATCCCGACCTATCCATGGTATCCGCCCTTCCCTGAACCGCCTGCGTATCGCCGTCGGCGGTCGAGCAGGAGGCCAGCGCTATTATGACTAGTATCATAATGTATTTCATAGGATAAAAGTACTGCGCCCCTCCTACAAAAGGAAGGGCGCAGCCATAAAAAAATCGCGGGAGCCTACGATATCCGTATATCGCCTGAGAGGGTCTTAGCGTAGGCCCGGCCCGGCCCCTCGCCGCAGCGGAGCTTGGCCCCCACGACGCCCTGGCGTACCGAGCCGCGCGAACTCTCTATATCCCCGGATACGGTCTCCGCCTCCAGTTCGTGGCTCGATCCCGGTGGCAGGCGCAGGAAGAGGTCGCCGGACATGCTCTGCAGCTTAATATCGGCGGAAGCATCTTCTATGCTGGCCTTTATGTCCCCCGATTTCGTGGTGGCGGCAAGGGAGCCGCAGGCTCCGTTGAGGGCGAGCTCCATATCGCCCGAGGCGCTCTTGAGCTCCGCGTCGGCCGCACGGCCTTCCAGGGCCAAATCGCCCGAGGCGCTGCTTACGCTTACCGAGCCGCCCGCGCAGCGCAGGCTTATATCGCCCGACGCGCTCCGCAGGGCGGCGTTGGCCTCGGCGGGCAGGCCTATTTCCATGTCTCCCGAAGCGCTCGCCGCTATGAGCTCGACGAGGCCTTCGGGCAAGCTAAGCTCAAGCTCATCGGCGTCCCGCTCGCAGTCTATGCGCCAGAGGCCGCCTTGCTGGCTTATCGTCGGCTTGCTACTCTCGTCCCATCGACCGCGTATGACGTAGCTAAACGCGGCGCCTGCCCGCGCGCGTATATCGCAGGCTACGCTTTCTATCTCGATGCGCTCTAGGCCTTGAGCGCTTCCGGACAATTCCTCTTCATCGCGCCGCGCGTAGCGGAAAAAGTCCTTGAAGCGGAAATCGGGGTCTCCGCTTTCCCAGGCGCCGCTCTTCCCGCGCGCGCTCTTCTTTTCGAAATCGCCCTGGTCCTGCCTGGGGCATTCGGCTAAGTAGCTAGCCGCTACGGAAGCCGGCGGCGGCAGGCGAGCAAAAAGATCTTCTTCGCTCAAATCCGGCCGGGCTTCGCGGGCGTCGCTTAGATGGCTATCGAATTCCCGCACTATATCCTGTCGCTCGTCCTCGGCCATGAAACCGAGTTCGGCGGCCAAAGCTTCTATATAGGCTTGCTTAGTCACGATTATCCTCCTTATTCGCGCAGCGGCCAGCGAGTATGGCGTCGAGCGCCGCTTCATCCTTGCTACGCTCCTTGAGTACCTCATCGAGAAAGGATAGGCCCATAAGGGTGAGCGTATAGTATTTGCGCGGATGCCCTTCGTCGGGCATGTCCCAGCTTGAGGCCAGCATGCCCTCGCGCACGAGGCGCGTGAGCAGCGGGTACAGCGTCCCCTCGCTCAGCTCGAGCCCCGAGCGCCGCAGGCTCTCGAGCATAGCGAAACCGTAGGTCTTTACCGCGCCGCGCACGCAGGCGAGGAGGCAAAGTTCCAGGAAACCCTTCCTGCTCTGTCCCCTCCATTTGTCTATCGCCCGTCCGAGCCCTTCGTCGAACGCGCCCGTTTCCGGCATAGTCCCTCCTTCGCGGCCTTAACGCGCCGCCATCCGGCATAAGGCCCCCCTTTCGGGCAAGCCATAATAGTACCTTATACATAGTATTACATAGCATTATATAATTCAAGCCACATATCGGAGTTTTTTTTGGAGACGGGCAAAGGAGAGGCCGAAACACAGAGAAAGCGCCTTGAAAGGCGCTATACTCACGGGGGGGGAATACGCATGGCAAAGGAAGCCGATACCATAATAAGCGCGAGCAAGCTTGGGAAGCGCCTGTCGTCCATCCATAAGACCGAGGGCTATCAGCTGTCCTGTAACGGCACGGTCATCCCCCTCGTCGTGCAGATAAGCATAGGCCGGGGACCCGACAATACCATCGTGCTGGACGACAGCCTCGTATCGCGGCAGCATGCGCGCATACAGAAGATAAAGGACGCCTATTTCATTACCGACTTAAGCAGCAGCAACGGCACCTTCGTTAACGGCGCGCAGGTGCCCGAAGGCAAATACGTGAAACTGAGCAAAAAGGACGTCATCGTGTTGGGCAGGACCGAGCTGCGGGTATTCTAAGCCCCCGCCCGTCCATCGCGCGCTCATCTGCGCGGCTGCCCTCGCAGGCAGCGCTCGCGCCGCTGCGCGCGGCGGCTCTAGTAGGCCACGCCGAGCCTAAGGCCGAGCGCCAGGCTATCGCCCGCGGCCGAGTATGCGTACTGAGCGTAGGCGGCCAGGCTCGCCCCCGCGGCTATATCCCGGGCGGCCGACCACACGAGCTGAGCGCTGCCGTCATAGGCGTAGAAGGCGCGCAGGTCCAAGGCGTTGAGTTCGTCGGGCTTCCACGACAGCGAGGCAAAGCCATGGGCGCTCTGGCTGAAAGCGCCCGCGGCCAGGGCGCTTCCCGCGCTCATATTCCACAGCAGTTCCAGGTCAAAGAACCAGCGACCGCCTACAGAATAGTCGAGGCCGAGCATGAGGCTGTACACCGCTTCCGTGGGGTCAAGGGTCGGGCCGTCGAAGGGAAGGCGCGCCAGGGCCTCGGCGGCTATGCCCAGCTCCAGGTCGCCCTTGAGGTCCAGGGCCAGTACGAGTTCGCCATCCCCACCCCGCGAGCCATCGCGGAAGGCCGACAGGCCGTAGTCCAGGCCCAGGGCGTTGCCGTAATGCCGTAGGCCCGCTATGCCCAGCTCAGGCGAGCCGGCTATGCCTGCCACCATGTCGATGCCGGAAAAATCGGAGAGCGGCACGAGCAGGCGCAGGGCGTCGCTGCCCTTCCTCCCCAGCTTAAGGCCGCTTAGGTCGAGGCTGGAGAAGAGATCCACCGGGGAAAAGGCCGTGCCCCTGCCGTAGTTGATGATCATGCGGCCCACGGCCAGGTCCGCCTTGGGCAGGTGCACGGACAGATAGAGCTTCTTAAGCTCGAAGGACAGCGCGGCCTCGGCCGCGGCATCGCTATAGAGCAGGCCCGCGAGGGCCGACGCTTCCAGCTTGGCGGCGTTGCGGTCCCCGCCCATGGCGTCGATGCGAAGCCCGCTTAGGCCGCGGTAGCTACCCGAGCGCCCCGCTGAGCTGAAGGGTTCGGCTATGAGGTAGCTCAGGTCGGCGCTGGCCTCTCCCGTAAAGGACAGCCCCGAAGGCCTAGCATAGGAGCCCAGGTACGCGGCGCCTGGCGCACGCGCCTCGGGCTGGCCGCCAGCCTGTCCGTCGGCGGCAGCCTCGTCGGCGGCCGGTTCCTCGGCCGCCCCGTCCGCCGCGCCGGAGCCGAAGAAACTGTCGGCGTCAAAGGCGGCGCCCGAGTCCTGGGCCGCCACCTGCGCCTGCGGGGCAAGCGCGAGCAGGCAGAGGATAGCCGCGGCCGATTCGATGGAACGCACTCGCCTCATGGCTGACCCCTAACGGCTCAGGCGCTGCAGGCTGAACATGTCGGCCGGCAGGCTTACGCCGAATTGCAGCTCCCGCATCGTGAACAGGGTGCCGCCGCCCTTCTTGAGCTTATCCTCCATGCGCAGTTTGGTAATAAACCATCGGCTGCCGAAGGCCTGTACCGCGAGCGCGCGGCTTTCCTTCAAAAGCTTGCCGCTCTTGGCGTAGAGCTCGGTCTTAAGGGTCACGAAGCGCTCGGCGTCCACCCAAAGCATCTGCCGCTCGTAATTGACCTCGCGTACCCTGGCTTTCAGGTCGAGCACATAGCAGGGCCTGCCATCCAAGGTTTCGCTTTCCAGCACCCGTATATCGTACTTGTCGGCTATGGCCCCGGACTCCAGCGCGTCCTCGTAGGATACGTCCGAGCCCATGAGGCCTTCCTTCAAGAGGTGCCCGGATATCTTTATGGTCTCCTGCTCCGCGGGGAAATACATCCACAGGTCCTTGTCCACCTTAAGGTAGCGCACGCCCCGGTCCTCGGGATTGGTGAATTCGACGAAGGACCTGCCCTCGCCCTGCGCCACTACGCGCAGCTCCTTAACGAGTACCCGCGCGCCTAGGTCGATTTCCATAGTGCCCACGTAGGCTATGGTGCTTATGGTCATGTTCTGATCCACGCGCTTCATGATGTCCAAGCCGCTCAGGGCGGGCAGAGCCGGCGCTCCGGCGGCCGCGCCGGCCTGCGCCGCCGCGGGCAGGGCTAGGGTAGCCATGGCCAGCAGCGCGGCGAGGGCCCGCGGGGGGGATATCGCTATTCGTGCCTTCATATCGCTCACTCCTCTCATGCTACGCTCTT
>JBFZES010000356.1:0-3401 GCA_041306725.1 Spirochaetaceae bacterium
GAGCGCCTCTGCCCGGACTGGAAGGCCGCGCGGCGGCTCCTCAAGGGCTGGCCCGCGCTGCCGAACTAGGGCCGCGGTCGCCGCCAGCCTGCGCCCTCAGCCGCTAGGGGCCTCGGCCGCCGGGATCGTCAGCCGCCGGAAGCGCCTCTCCGCCTGTCCTCCGCGTACTCGTACATGATCAGCGCGATAGCGCCGAAGGTAACCGAGAGGTCCGCCACGTTGAGCACGCCCGTGCGCAGCCTGCCTATGCCGAAATTCAGGAAGTCCACCACCCGGAAATCATTGAGCATCCTATCGATAAGGTTGCCGAAGCCTCCGCCTATGACCGCGCCAAGGAGCACGGCCCTGGCCATCTTCTCTTCCTTGAAGAGCAGGTGAAATACGCCGTAGGCGCAGGCGAGCAGAGGGAAAACCAGGAGCAGAGCATACTTGAGAGCAGGAGCCCAATTGGCGCCCATGCTCAGGAAAGCGCCCTCATTGCTGGCCAGGCTTATGACGACCGTATCGCCTAAGAAGCCCAAGCGTTCGCCTTCCGTGAGGTAGCGCAGCGCGAGGAGCTTGCTCAGCCTGTCGGCAAGATAGTTTCCGCCTAGGCTCGCTAGGGACGCCAGTATTATCGATCCGCGTTTCACCGCTATGCTCCTTGTTTCAGCTAAAAAAACAGGCCCACCATCGCGTCGACGGCGCGCCCTATGGGAAGCAGGTCTATGTCGAGCCTATTCTCGGCGAGTATGATGGCGAAGAGCGCGTACGAGCCGAATTGCACGACGCGGCTCTCCAGCTCGGGCTTAAGGCTTATGCCCTGCAGGAGGACATGGCTGCCGTCGAGCGGGGGCAGGGGTATCATGTTAAAGACGAAGAGGCCAAAATTGATGTAGCCGCAATACAAGAGCAGGTTTACGCCTATCTCCGCCCAAGGGCCGTTAGCGCCCTGGATGAAGAATAGGAGCAGCTTCAAGGAGAGCAGGGCCGCCGCGCCGAGCGCTAGATTGGACAGGGGACCGGCTAGGGCTATGAGTATGCGGTCGCGCTTTGGCCGCGCAAGGTTCTCGGGATTGAAGCGCACGGGCTTAGCCCAGCCGAAGCCCACGAGCACGATGAAAAGAAAGCCCAGCGGGTCGAGGTGCCGCAGTGGATTGAGGCTCACCCTCCCCTCATCCTTCGCGGTACGATCGCCCAGCCTCATGGCCATGTAAGCATGGGAAAACTCGTGCAGGCTGAGGCCGGCCAGTACCGCCGGCAAGGAATACAGTATGCGTTCTAAAGAAAAGTCCATGCGTCCCTCAGTATAGTGGATTCTACGCCCTCGGGGGGGCCAAGCCGGCAGTATATAGGGCTCTTTTGGCCGCGGCAAGGCCGCCATGGGGCCCGGCGGCGGCCGCACATGAGCATAACATCCCGCTCGAGCGTATTTTTCGCCTAGCCCGCTTACACTGCGCATGATTTTAGGCTATAGTACTTATACATATCCCGCCTACCAGAAGGTTGCATTGAGACCAAATTACAACAGCGAGAAGCGCCGAAAAGAGCTTGAGCGCAAGAAGAAGAAGGAAGAGAAAGAACTCAAGAAGAAGCTTCGCAAGGAAGCCATAGCCCGCGGCGAAGACCCGGATGCTCTGGGCGTCGAGGACGACGACGAAGCCGACGAAGCCGACGGCGGAGAGCAAGCCGACGAAAGCGCTCCGGAGCTTTAAGAAACGCCTGGCGCAAGCCCCTTCCACATCCAGATATCGGGCTTGCCAAAGCCGTTGGCATGGGGTATGACGCCTACGATCGCGTAGCCGCAGGCTTGGTAAAAGCCATACGGGTGATGGCCGGGGTTCTTAATCGCCTTGATTTCATCAAACAAAAGCGCCGGCGCGATATCGCGGCCGGCAAGGCTCGTTTCCCCGTTTTCATCGTCGGTTCCCAGGGCTATGCCGCTAAGCCCCCGCTCCAGGGCGGACCGCTCGATGGCCTCCAGCAAAGCCCGCCCCACGCCTTTGCCCTGGCGCTCGGGCAACACGGCCAGCGGGTGCAGTTCCCAGCAATATTTATACATAGGCCGCAAGCCCGCCCAGCCTGCGAGCCGCTCAGCCTCCCCTTCCCCCTCGGCCAAACCCAGGCATAGGAAACCCTCGGCGCAGCACTCCTCCACCTCGGCTCGCGCCGCATCCAGGCTGGGCCAAGCCTCAGCGCCGTGGCCGCGGAAGGCTTCACGAAGGATATGCGCGGCCCTCGCGCGGTATTCGGGGCCGGATGCGCAAAGATCGATAATCAAGGCTTCCTCTCCTTTTTTTCAGCGCGCTTATTCGGCTAGCCCCTTCACCAGGGCCATAAAGTAAGCCTCCGCAGCCTTGACGCCGGGGTCGAGCGTGGTGCGCTCGTTGCCCGCCGTCGCCGGGATGAAGTTATAGCCGCGCACGACGCCGCCGTCGATTACGAAGGAGAATATGCCCGAGCGCTGGGCCGGGGGCTCTTCGTTCAGGCCTATAAAGATAAAATTGCCCAGGGAATAGGCTATGGTCGAGCCCTTGTAGCTCTCCATGCCCTGCACTACGTGGGGATGGCCGCCCAGCACGAGGCCGGCTCCCGCGTCCACGAAGGAGCGGTACAGCGCCTTGATTTCGGCTATGGGCCGCGGCACGTATTCGTGGCCGGCGTGGGCTATGACGATGACGAAGCGGCCGCGCTCGGATTCTTCCCTGACGCGCCGCCTAAGCAAGTCAGGATCGGTCAGTATGCCGGGGCTGTCCGGGCCGGCGGCCGCGTGGGCCGGCGAATAGCCGCGGCTCTCCACCGGGTAGCGGGCTATAGCGAATACGCTTAGCTCCTGCCCCTTGAGCCCAAGTTCATAAGGCGCCGACGCCTCGGCAAGATTCCTCCCCGCGCCGGAGCGGCCGAGGCCCAGCGCGTCTATGGCGGCAAGGGTCTCGTAAAAAGCGTCGAGGCCGAAATCCAGGGTGTGGTTATTGGCGAAGGCGGCGTGGTCGAGCCCCGCGTCGGCGAAGGCCTTGAGCACGGCGGGCGTATGCCTGAACTGGTATTTCTTGATGGGGTTACCCGTCCCCCTCGTCGATACGGGCCCTTCCAGGTTGCCTATGAGGTAATCGAAGGAACGCAGGGTAGCGAGCGTATCGCCGAAGTAGAGTTCTGGCCCCGCGCCGGGCTGTTCTATGGCGGGCTGGAAGCCCCGGTGCACGATCATATCGCCCACCGCGCCGAGCAGGGCCGGCCCCGGAGGCGCTTCGGGCAAGGCCTCTAGCCAGGCAATGAGGGCGGCCGGCGCCTCGCCTTCCAGGACGATCTCAACGCGCTCGGCGAAGGGGTAGCCTGCCTGGCCGGGCAAGAGGCCGTCTATGGGAGCCGCGCGCAGAGGCGGCTCTATGGTGCCCAGCTCCACGAGTCCGCCGGCGGAGGCT
>JBFZES010000357.1:0-3216 GCA_041306725.1 Spirochaetaceae bacterium
CCCTGAAGTGCGGCCTCTTTGACGAGGAAGGGCGCAGGCTCGGCATGGGCAGGGCGGAGGTGGGGCTGTACAAGGGCGCTAACCCTGGCGAAGCCTATGCCGAACCCCTGGAATGGGCTAAGGCGGCCGCCATAGCCATAGAGCTCGAGCTCGGGCTATCGGGCAAGGCCGCGGATGCCATCGAGGCGATAGCGATAAGCGGCAACGGCCCCACCTTAGTAGCCGTAGGCCCCGACGGGCTGCCCCTTGGCCGCGCCCTTTCATGGATGGACCGCAGCGCACTGGGCCAGGCGGAGCGCATAGCCGCCCGCATGGGCCATGCGGTGGACCCGTCCTTCTACCTGCCCACGGCCCTCAAGCTGCTTGAGGATAGCCAGCGGGGCGGCGGCAAGCCCGCGCGCTTCTTTTCCGCTCCCGAATACCTGGCGTTCTTACTGGGCGCCGAGCCCGTATCCTATCTGCCCGACCCCTACTACGAGCGCTATATATGGGACCTGCCGAGCGCGGCCGCTATGGGCATCGACGCCGGGCTCTTCCCGCCCTATGTCAGGCAGGGCCAGCGCATAGGAAGGGTAAGCGACCAGGGCGCGGCCGCCTTCGGGCTCAGGGCCGGCACCCCCATCGTAGCCGGTTTCCCGGATTTCCTGGCGGCTCTCGTGGGCTCGGGCGCTACCCGGCCCGGCATAGCCTGCGACCGCTCGGGCAGTTCCGAGGCCTTGAATCTCTGCGCGCTTCTTCCCTTTAAGGACGAACGCCTCTTTAGCCTGCCCCACGCCCTGCCCGGGCTTTGGAACCAATCGGGAGGCCTCTCTACCAGCGGCAAGGCCCTGGAATGGTTCTCCCGCGTAACGGGCTACGATAGCGGCGATGGCGATACGGTTTTCAGTGATTTCGAGCGCGCCGCGCCCGGGGCGGACGGCGCTCTCTTCCTGCCTTATTTGGCCGGCGAGCGGGCTCCTCTATGGCGGCCCGAGCTCAAGGGAGGGTTTGTCGGGCTCTCCATACTGCACGGCCGGAAGGAGCTGGCGCGAGCGGTGGTCGAGTCTTTAGCCTACGGACTGCGCTTAGTCCGCGATATCATGAAGGAAGGCGGCGACGGCCCCTCGCTCATACGCTGCACGGGCGGGCAGGCCCACAACGACGCGCTCTGCGCCTTAAAGGCCGACGTGCTGGGCGTGCCGGTAGAGGTACCCGACACCCCCGAAAGCGAGACCCTGGGGGACGCCTGCGCCGCCGCCTGCGACTTGGGCTACTACGCGGACTTGGCGAGCGCCTCGGCCGCCATGGCGCGCGCCAAGCGCAGCTTCGAGCCAGACGCGGGGAGAAGGCAGCTTTACGACGATGCATATGGCCGCTGGAAGCGGAGCTTGGACTGTGCGCTTGAGGCCGCCGCGGCGGACGGGGCAGGCAAAGAGGATGCTCCCAGAGGAAGGCGCGCCTAAAAGCGCGGGAAAGCCCTACGATGCCCGACTTGCCGCCTTCCGTAAGCCAAAGCCTCGTCCTCTTCCTCCTCGTGGCGGCTGGCTTTGCCGCGGGCAAAGCAGGCATACTGAAAGGCGCTACGATAAGCAGCCTGTCGCGCTTCCTCTTGGATTTTACCTTGCCGGCCTTAGTCCTCGTTTCGATGCAGCAGCCCTTCAGCCCCGCGCTGCGCGACCAGGCTTACCGCGTGCTGGCCCTGTCGCTCCTTATATACGCCAGCTCCTTTCCCTTGGCTTATGGCTTGAGCGCGTTCTATAAAAAGGCCTCGCGAGACGAAAAAGGGGTCCATCGCTTCGCCATGTGCTTTTCGAACGTAGGCTTCATGGGCTTCCCGGTAGCGGAATCGGTCCTAGGCAGGGATAGCCTCTTTATCGTGGCCATCTATAACATACCGTTTCAGGTTTTAGCCTTCTCCGTGGGCGTCGTCCTCATACGCGGCCTCGGCGCAGTCAATAGCCCCGCCGCGCCGAGAAGCCTCCGTTCCGCCCTAGCCTCGTCGGCTAAGGCGCTCTTTAACCCCGCCGTGGCGGCGGCCTTTATCGGCTTCATCCTCTTCCTTTCGTCATCGCGCATACCGGACCCCTTCTACGCCGCGTTTGAGCTGCTCGGCGGCACCACCACCCCGCTGGCTATGGTGCTCATTGGGGCCATACTGTCGGGCACGAAGCTCGGACCCGTCTTCGCCAACCCCCGGCTATGGATAACCGTGCTCTATCGCCTTGCCCTTCATCCCCTCATCGTTTTCTTCATAGCCGGAGCCTTCGGCCTTTCGGGCATGGAACTCGCGGTGCCCGTGCTCATAGCCGCCATGCCCGTAGCGGCCAACACGACCATACTGGCCGGCGTGTACGGAGGCGACCTTGCCACGTCAAGCGGGCTGGTTTTCATGTCTACCCTGCTTTCTCTCGTGTCTATACCCCTTTTAAGCTATCTTTTTTAACTAAATTATCCATTTTCTCTTTCATTCTTATTTTCCTTGAATAATACTTGCCATATGAGGGCAACGTCGCGCTTGCCCTTAGGCCTAGCCTTGTTCTAAAAATCGGAGGGACAATTATGAAAATAGCCGCTAAACTGATACTCGGCTTCGTAGCGGTGGCCGCTATCGCCATAGCTATAGGCGTTTTTGGCATAAGCAACATGTATACCATCGATGAGGCGGATACCCACCTCTTCGAGAACATGACCGTGCCCTTAGGGCAGCTGGCCAAGATGACGGAGGCCTTCCTACGCGTACGCATCAACGTGCGCGATTATTTAGGCAAGGAAACGAGCCAAGACAAGGCCAAGGCGAGGGCGACCATCCTTGAGCTGAAGGCTAAGCTCGAGACGAATGCCGCCGCGTACGATGCCCTAATTTTTAGCGTGGATGGCAAAAAGCTCTTCGACGACTTCATGAAAAGCTGGACGGAATACTACAAGGTAGCCGAGGCCGCCATGGCGGCCGGCGACCGAGGCGATATGGCCCAAGCCGACCGTCTCTTAAGCGGCGACGGCCTCAATCTTGCCCAAGACGCCCGCGCTGAGCTCGAAGGCATGGTAGACTCAAAGATCGAATTCGCGAGCCAGACGGCCGAAGACAATTCAGCGCTGGCAAACCGCACGGCGCTTATCATGTACATAGTGCTCGGCATAGGGGCCCTCATAGCCCTTGCTTTAGGGCTTTTCCTGTCCCTTTCCATAACCAAGCCCCTTAAGGTAGCCGTAGACCTAACCGTCGACGTGTCAGATCGG
>JBFZES010000358.1:0-2579 GCA_041306725.1 Spirochaetaceae bacterium
CCGATCTCCAGAACGTTGCCCTAGGCCAAAGCTCGGACAAGAAATTCCTTCTAGACTTAAAATCGGTCACCGAGCGCATATGCGAGCTGTCAGCGGCCTACGGCCTCAAGGTGAATCCCAATGACCTCGTGGGCCACTTATCGGTGGGCGAACAGCAGCGGGTAGAAATCATCAAGGCCCTGTACCGCGGCGCGAGCATTATCATCCTTGACGAGCCCACCGCCGTGCTCACCCCGCAGGAAGTAGACGACCTCTTTATCATCCTTAAGAAAATGGTCAAGGAAGGCCACGGCCTTGTCTTCATATCCCATAAATTGCACGAGGTCACGGCCCTGTGCGACCGCATCACGGTGCTGCGCGACGGCTGCAAGATGGGCACGAGGCCCGCCGCGGGCGTAGAGCGGCATGAGCTTATCAAAATGATGGTAGGCCGCGACCTTAAAGAGCTTACGCACCGCGACTACGCGCCAGGAGAAGAACGCCTCGCTATCAAGGGCGTTCACGCCTCTGGCGACCGGGGCACCGAAACGCTCAAGGGCATAAACCTAAGCGTGCACGCGGGCGAGATACTGGGCCTCGCGGGCGTGTCGGGCAACGGGCAGCTTGAGCTGGCCGAGTGCCTTATAGGCGTACGGAAGGTGGACTCGGGCAGCATACTCTTGGACGGGGCGGACGTCGCGGGCATGAAACTCAATGAGCGCATTGCCAAGGGCATGGCCATCATACCCGAAGAGCGCATGCGCGACGGGGCCATCAACGACTTCTCGGTGCAGGAGAACGTGTTCCTCCACGACCACGCCGACAAGGAATTCCGCAGGGGCATCTTCCTTAATTTCAAGAAGATGGCCGCCCACGCTAAAAAGCTCGTGGGCGAGTATACGGTGAAGACCCCTACCCTAGAAACGCCCATCAAGAACCTGTCGGGCGGGAATATTCAAAAGCTTATCATGGCCCGGGAACTGGCCCGCAAGCCCACTGTGCTTATAGCCGCGCAGCCTACCCGCGGCGTAGACATAGGGGCGTCCGAATACATACACCAGCGCCTGCTCATGCAGAGGGACGCGGGCACGGCTATTTTGCTCACCTCTGAGGATCTAGACGAGCTCTACGCTTTATCGGACCGCATAGCGGTCATATACGAGGGCGAAATCATGGGCGTTTTCCTACGGCAGGAAACCGACATACAAGCGCTCGGCCTCCTTATGGCCGGCATACGGCCAGGCGACGCGCCCAAGCCCGACCTGCCCATAGCCAGCTGCGAGGGTTAGAGAGAGCCGCTCGCCACGGGGCGCTCGCGCAAGGGCGCGCTTCGGCGCTGGCCGAGCGGGCCTAGTCCAGCCAGAGATCGGCCACGATGGGCGTTTCTCGTATGCGCTCGAGCACTTCTTCCTTGGCGGCGCAGCTTACGCCCGCGTGGGCGCGCACCGCTACGCGCTGGCCATGCTGGCTTAGGTGGAAGACGACCCCGCAGGGCCCGTTGGAAGCGAACAGGAGATCCCTAAGTCCATCCAGCTCTTCTTCGCGCTTAACGGCGTTGAGCACGATATGCAGGTCGCGGTAGCTCTTTTCCTTGAGGGCGGCGGGGTTGACGCATTCCTCCACCTTGAAGCTCGGATTCTCGCGGTCCGTATCGATCTTGCCCTTAAGGAACACGATGGCGTCGGGCGTAAAGTAGCCGGGGTTCTTTTCCAAAGTATCGCTGAAGAGCACGGCGTCGATGGAGCCGTCGTAACCCTCTACCTTGCCGAAGGCCATCTTGCGGCCTTTCTTGGTCAATATCTCGCGGTACTCGACCAGCTGGCCTATCAGGGTATATACCCGCTCGGCGCCGCAGCGCTCCAGGTGGGCGAAATCCACGTCGCAACAGCGCTTATACAGGTCTTTGTAGTCGTCCAGGGGATGGCCCGATACATAGAAGCCTAAGAGCTGCTTTTCCAGGCGCAAAAGCTCGGCGCCCGGCCATTCGTCGGCATGGTCGTAGCGGAAGGGCGGGAATTCCTCCTCGCTGGCGCCGTCGAAGAGGCTTGCCTGCCCGTACGCGCCCGCTTCTATTTTCTTCTGGGCATAGTCCCAGGCGCGCTCCAGGTTAAGGGCGAGCTCGGCGCGGCGGTGTCCCATGCTGTCGAAGCAGCCCGATTGCACGAGGGTCTCGACCATGCGCTTGTTCGCGCTGTTCACGCCTACACGTTCGAGGAAATCGAGAAAATCCTTGAAGGGCCCGGCCTTATCGCGCTCGGCCACGATATCGGCCACCACGCCCTCGCCAACGCCCTTCACGCCTATGAGTCCGTACACTATCTGGTTTTTCGATACGGTGAAGAAGCTCTCCGAGCGGTTCATGTCGGGGGGCAGCACGTCTATGCCCATTGAGCGGGCTTCTGCTATGTACTGGGTGAGCTTCTTGGTGTCGGCGATTTCATTGGTAAGGTTGGCCGCCATGTATTCCGCTGGATAGTTAGCCTTGAGCCAGGCGGTCTGATACGCCAGCACGGAATACGCGGCGGCATGGCTTTTATTGAAACCGTAGCCGGCGAATTTTTCCAGGAGGTCGAAGATATCGTTGGCGTCCTTCTCTCGTA
>JBFZES010000359.1:0-2860 GCA_041306725.1 Spirochaetaceae bacterium
CTCGAGCCTTGAGCTCGGCCACGCGCGCAGCGGTATCGTCAAAATTGGCGCTATCCACCGTAAATACCCGGAAGCCCTCCATATAGTCGATATCGAGCCACAATCCGTCATTAGGTATGCCGCGCGCCTCGTATTCGTCGGCTATTCTTTTTAAGTCCTCGTAAGAGCGATAGCCCCAGCGGCTTTGCTGGTGCCCGAGCGCCCAGAGCGGGGGCAGGGGCATGCGGCCCTGCAGGCGTTGCAAGCTTCGTAACAGCGCCATGGGGTCGCTTTCGGCGAAGAGCCAGATATCCGGCGCGCCCCCGCGGGCACCAATATAAAGCCAGCTCTTGAAGGGCGTGGAGCCCGCGGCGAATATGCCCTCGCCCGCGCCGATATTGACGAAGCCTGGCCAGGGCGCGTCCATGACCAAAGCCCACCAGAGGGGGGCCTCGCCGTCGCCTCTAGCCTTGCGCCCAATAAGGACGGGGAAGCTGGCGTAGAGCGGGTCGGCGCGGCTTTCGGCTATCTCGGCCCAGTCGAACTCGGCGAACAGGTCGCTGTTCCAGAATATCGTGCGCGTGCCCGAAAGCTCAAAGCCCAGGTTCTTGCCGCCAAGGCCATAGTATCGCGTATTTTCGTCGGGCTCGAAGCGCAGCATCCACTTCCGGCCGCAGAGGCCGAAGCCCGCGCCTTTAAGCAATAGCGCGCCGCCGAGCGACAGGTCCACGCTGCCGTCCGCCCCCAGAGCGCAGCGGGCTTCCGCGGCCAGGCTATCCGTAGCCATAGCCGTGTCGTTCCCATCAGAGCGACGGTCGGCGTTCCCATCAAGGCCGAGCCCGGCTATGCTGCCCGAGCCCTCGGGCCAGCGCGCCGATATTCCGCGCAGCCTGAATGCGCCCGGACCAGCGCGCGTAAGGCTCAGCTCCACGTCGGCACCGAGCCCGCCTGTTATCCTGACGGACGCCCCGCGCGCGCCGCAATCCCTCCCCTGTCCGCTACCATGCTCCGCGAAGCGGTAATTTTCGGGCGTATCGATCTTCCTGTAGTTCACGGCGCGGGTACCTTGAGCATGACGGCGCTTAGGGGCGCCACCGTCACCGTGGAACCGTTAACGCTGAAGCCGCTCGGCCGGGCCACGCCGCCCGGCGACGCCTCGTCATCGTCCACGAGCGCGCGCGCCGCCGACAGGTCCAGGCCGGTCGGTATGTCTACCGCCGCGTCGAAATTGGCGTTTACCAGCATAATCAGCGTGGAGCCGCCCTGCGTTAGGGTCCAGGCCATGGATAGCTGGTCGTCGTGAGGCAGCTGCTTCATAGCCTTTTCTACCAGCGCCGCGTCGCCCAGGCGCAGGCCTTGCTCGGCCTTGCGTATCGCTATGAGCCCCTTTACCCAGGAGGCAAGGCCCTCGTATTCGGGCGCTATGGACCAGGGGAAGCGGTTGATATCGTCGGATGCGTCATAGCTGTTGTGGACATAGTCGCCCGTTATCTCGCTGGAGGACTTCAGCTTGGGCTTGGAGCGGCCGCGCTCGTCTCCCCCGTGCATAAAGGCTATGGGCTGCCCGGTCAGCACAAAGAAATACGCCAGCTTCGAGCGTGCGGCTATCTCGGCGCGCTCGGCCGGGTAAGCCGCGGACAGGCCGACGTTGAAGGCAATATTATCGGCCAGCGTAAGGTTGTCGTGCGCCGACACGTAATTCATGGAATCGCCGGGGTCGTCAGCCCGGTAATTTAGCATGGGCCTGCCGGCGATGTTGTTGAAGATCATGGCGGTGTTGATGGGGCGGCCGGTGACGAAGCCCTTGGCGCGGTCATTGAGGCCGCCGGCCTTGAGTATGTCCCGGAACTCGTCGTTGAACACCGATACGAGATCGGTCTTGGCCATGTAGTTCTGGTCCAGCACCGTAAGCGCGGGGCCGCGGTACATCTTCCAGCCCTCGCCCTGGAACAGAAGGTCGGCCTTCCCGGGCAGGCGCGACGCGGCCTCCCGCGCCTTGAGCAGGGTATCGGCGTCTATAAGGCCCATAAGGTCGAAGCGGAAGCCGTCAACCTTGTACTCGTCTACCCAATGGTAGATGGAATCGCGTATGAGGCGGCTCGCCATGGCGCGCTCGGATGCAAGGTCGTTGCCCACGCCTGAATTATTGCTCAGCGCGCCTTTCGCGTCTCGGCGGTAGTAGTAGCCGGGCACGATGCCGTCGAGTATGCCCGTGTTGGCCGTGTGGTTATACACCACGTCCAATAGCACGCCAAGGCCCGCCTTGTGCAGCTCTTTGATCAGGGTCTTCAGCTCGATCATGCGCGCGTAAGGGTCGCTGGCGTCGCTGGCGAACCAGCCCTCAGGCGCGAAATAGCCGTGCGGGTCGTAGCCCCAATTGTAATTATTGTCGCTGGCCCGGGCATTGGCCTCGAAGGCGGTATTAAGCTCGTTCGTGTAGTAGAAATTGAGCACGGGCATGAGCTGCACGTGGGTAATGCCAAGCTCCTTGAGATAGGGAATCTTCTCTATGAAGGCCAGGTACGAGCCTGGCCGCGCTTTGGTAAGGGCGTCCGGGCCGATAGTGAAATCGCGCACCGATACTTCGTATATTATCGCGTCCTCGCGCTTGGCGAGATCGATGTCGGTATAGCCCTCCCAGCCGCCTATGGGCTGAGCCTTGGACGTATCGACCACCGCGCCTCTGCCAGGCCCTGAGCCGGTAAACGCGTCCATGCTCAAGGCATAGGGGTCGAGCGCCACGTTTTCCCGCGGGCCGAAGCTCAAGGCATACTCGTAGAAGAAGCCCTCCGGATCAGCCTGATCGAAGCGGGCGGTCCATACCCCGCTGGCCGCGTCCTTAACCATAGGCAAGCTATAGTCGGGCTTCTGCCCCAGGCTT
>JBFZES010000360.1:0-10837 GCA_041306725.1 Spirochaetaceae bacterium
GAGCCTCGGCTTGAGAGCATAGTGCGTGGCACTATAGAGCTTGCGCTTGCCCAAAGCCCCTTCCGAGCCCTTGATTCCGCCGAGCTCGTCCCCGGGGTGAACCAGCCCGATATAGAGCTCAAGGTGCTCTACACCCTGCGGGCAGGCCGCGTAGCCCTGCGCTTTTCCTTTAGGGACCCAAGCGCTTCCCTGCCGCCCCGCGACGAGGCCATGGAGCTGGAGCTTGACCCTCAATTCGACCAGGCCGTTTCCGCCCTGGTACTATCCTTGCTCAGCGAAAGCGCGGCTATCGTAGCCGCGCGCCCGGCTACTCCTGCCGCGGCTATGGCTCCAGTTCTCGCTGAGCCTGATGCGAAACCTCAAGATAGCCCTTTCCTAGACGCGGCCGCCGCGAATGCGCCCGAGCCTGAGCCCCTGCCGCAGGAAGGCGCGGTTCCGACGGCACGGGCGCCTGGGCCGCCTTCAAGCTTCGAGACGGGCTTAGGGGCCTTCGTGCCCCTAGGAGAAGCCGGCGCGTACTTTGAGGCGGCGCCCCGTTTACACGCTCTTTATGGCCGCTATTTGGATGAAGGCAGAAAGTGGAGACTGGCCGCTGCGCTCTCGTTCATGGGCTTCTCGGTAAGCGGGGAGAGCCAGGAGAATGCCCTCAACTTCTTCGCGCTGATTGGGGGAGAACTGCTCTACGCCTTCCGGCCGGACGCGTTTTTCGATCCCTGGCTTACGGCGGCTCTCGGCCCCGCCCTCGTCGTCGTTGGCGCTGAGGGCGAAAACCCCTTGGCCAAGGTCCTGCCCTACCTGTCCATAGGCCTTGGCTCTAATTTCAAGCTGTCAGGAAGCCTAAGCCTTGGGCTTGGGCTTTCATGGTCACTGTTTCTCGACTACGGCCGCGGGTCTTCCTACCTGCTCATGGGCTTAAACCCGAGCCTAGCCGCCCGATTGGAGCTTTAACATGCGTAAACGCCGCAAGCCGCGCCTTAGCGCCGCCCTTGTCGCCCTGATCGTCGTCGCTTCCTCCTTTGCCGCAGCGCTCAGCGGCTGCGATCTGCCTCCTATCTATGAGTACTGGGATTCCATCGTGCTTAACGAGCTTGAGATAAGCCCCTCCTTCATGGCCCTGCAGGAAGGCCAGAGGGCTACCTTCTCCGTGCTCGGCGGTAAGGTGCCTTATAGCTTCGAGCTATCGGGCGACGGCTCTTTAGAGATGCTACCGAGCCATAAAGTCGAGTATACGGCGCCTACTGGTGCCGCGGAGGCTTGGATAGGCGTGCGCGACATATACGACGCGAGCTCTCTAGCCCGCGTGATGGTGGTGGAGGAGAGCGTAGGCCAATTGACTATCGCGCCTGGCAGCGCGGCACTGCTCACCAATGAATCTATCACCTTTTCGTTTAGCGGCGGCATACCGCCCTATTCATTCAGCCGCATCGCCGGCGATGGCATGGTCGTGCTCCCGACTTTGACGACAGGGCAGTATCTTGCCCCGGCTTTTAATACGGTCGCCGTAGTGCGGCTTGAGGACAGCTCCGGCCAATCTATCGATGTCAGTATATACGTACAAGCTGGCACGCCGCCGCTCATCCTCGACCCTGTCAGCGCGGAATTGGTAGAAGGCGCATCCATTACCTTCAGCGCTATGGGAGGCGTGCCTCCTTATGTCTTTAGCGTAATTGGGCTAGGAAACATAAATCCTGGTACTGGGTTGTATACTGCTGCTACTCATGGGATAGATACGGTAACAGTTACGGATGCTAATTCAGACACGGCAGATGCCACCGTAACCGTAGTACCGGCAACGGCTACCCCTCTCATCATCATACCCGGCTCAATAGACATAAAGATGGGCAGCAGCTTCCAATTCGGCGCGGAGGGAGGCGATCCGCCGTATAGCTATGAGATGGTATCAAGCTATGGCGGAACCATAGACGCATTTAGCGGCGTCTATACGGCTCCTACTACGCGGCAGGGCGTCGAGCAGTTGCGCGTTATCGATGCGTTCGGCCGGAGCGACACAGCTACGGTCAAAGTCAAGAAGAAGTAAGAGTATCGTCCTATTTCATCAGCGCCTGCAGCTTCTCCATGAAGCGCTTAAGCTCGGCGTCGCCTGAGCTTAGGTTTCGGGGATCGCGTCGCGCTATGAGGCTGTCGAGTATCTCGGCCGCCTCGGCAAGGGCGGCGGCGCGTCCCTGCCTCCGGTACTCGTCTTCGTAATCCACAAAATAGCGGTCCAGGCGCTCGGCCAGGCCCGGATTGGCGCTCTTAGCCGGCTCAGTGGCTAAGAGCGCCCGCGTGTCCACTTTGGCCTGCAGAAGCTCCAGCATGCTTGCCTGCGCGCTGGCCGAAGGCGCTGTGCTAGGGGCGGCCGCGTAGCGCCGGAGGAGGGCATTCAAGCGCTCCAATTGGGCTTTGCGGGCGCTCTCCTGGGCCTGCAGGCGCTCGGCCAGGGCCTTAGTATCCTGTAGTTCTTTCCGCAAGGCCGCCGTTTCGGCTGATCGATCCGCCTGCGCTTTTTCCAGCTCCCGGCTTAGCTTGTTGTAGCGGCCGGCCAGGCTTTCCTGTTCCGCCGCCTGAGCGCTGCCCTGGGCCGTGAGGCGGTCTATCTCGGCCTTGAGCGGGTCGGTTCGCTGCTTAAGCTCGTCGTTGTAGCGGGCTTGGGCTTCGGCGAGACTGCGGTCTTTTTCCGCGGTCTCCGCCTGGAGGCGGGCGCTGAAAGCCGCCAGCTCGCTCTGCCGCTGCGCCTGCAGTCTTGTTTCGAGCTCGCGCAGGCGGGCGTCCGCGGCGGCTTCGGCTACGCCGGAAGCGCTTAGGCGCAGGCGCTCGGTTTCAAGGGCCGCGCGCAGCTCGCTCTCCAAGGCTCCTGCCCTGGCGCTGAGCCTTTGCTCGAAATCCCTTTGCAGGCTTTCCCTCTCGCTCCGTACCTGGAAGTATTGGTACTGGAGGCTTTCTATGGTTTCCTCGCGCTCCTGGATTTCCTCGTCGGCTTCGCGCCTCAGGGCCCGGAATAGCTCGCTTGCGGCGGCGGAATTCGGCCCCGAGCCGCTTACCAGGCGCTTCTCGTCGATATCGTATAGGCTGGGGACGAATAAGACGGCAAGCGCTACGAGGAGCAGGGCGCCGGCGTTTACCGCGATGGGCAGGAGAGCGCCGCTGCCTCCGGTTTTTTTTGCCGGCTCGAGGCTGGCCCTGGCTACGTGCACGCTCCGCTCTATTTCCCGGAGTATCTCTTCGCGTTCATCGTCGCTGATAATGCCGCTGTCGGCATTCAATTCGCTTTGGCTAATCGGCCCCACGTTTTTATCCCTCATCATAAGCGAGCGAGCGATCCATGGCCCTGAAGGATCCGCCCTTTGCCGTATAAAATACTATGGGCAAGGCCCTAAGTACATAATCTATTTGACCGCGCGATGCATTTAACCGTATCCTTCTTTAAAAGTATGAATATACGGACGAAAATACTGTTGCTCGTATTGCCCCTGCTCATAACGCCGCTAGTTATATCGGGGCTCGTGTCGTCCTACGCGGCGCGCAACGGCATAAGCCAGATAGCGGTGGAATTCCTGCGCTATAAGGCGGAAGAGCTGCAAAAGTACGCTACCGGGCAGTGGGATATACTTCGCGATAATGGCTTAAGCGACGATCCCTATTTCGTCGATATAGCCAAGCAGGCGGTCGCCGGCTTCGCCGCCGGGAGCGTGCGCGGGCCTACCGAGCTGATAGCGGCTTTCGACGGCTCGGGCAAACTCGAAATGAGCAGCGCCGATTTTGAGCTCCAGGCTTCGGAAGCCGAGACCATAGCCGCGCTGGTAGACTCAAAGAGCGAAGGCTGGCAACGCCTGCGCTTAGGCGGGGCGGAACGCGTCGCCATGGCCGCGTACATAGAAAGCTTCGACTGGTACCTCCTGGTAAGCGAGCGCGAGGATCGCTTTTACGCCGCGGTCGATCAGATAGTAAGCCGCACCGCGCTCCTCATTGCCGTATCGGCTGCCCTTTCCGCCCTGCTGCTAGTAATTTTTTCCCACTACCTCACCGATCCCCTTAAGCGCCTCGCGGGCACCATGACCAGGGTCATGGAGACGAACGACTTAAGCTTGCGCGCCGATGTCCTGTATTCCGACGAGATAGGCAGGCTATCCTCAAGCTTCAACGGCATGGCGGCGGCCTTGGATGAAGCCTACGGCCAGATCAAGAACTTCGCCCTTGAGGCCGCGCTTTCCCAGAAGCGCGAGAGGAAGGTACGCAACATCTTCCAGAAATACGTGCCCGTCAACGTGATCGAGCAGTTTTTCAGCCGCCCCGAGGCTCAGCTGATAGGCGACGAGCGCGTATTAAGCGTGCTATTCAGCGACATCGTGGGCTTTACCGGCATATCGGAACGCCTAAAGCCGGCCGAGGTGGTGGAGTCTTTGAACCATTACTTTGACCGCATGGTGGATATAATCATGGGCAACGCCGGCATCGTCGACAAGTACATAGGCGACGCCATCATGGCCTTCTTCGGCGCGCCGAGCTCCACGGGCCGGGACGCGCTTAATAGCGTTACGGCGGGCATTGAGATGCGGGAAGCCCTGGATGAGTTCAACGCCTGGCAGCAGGCTAGGGGCAGGCCGCCCTTTTTCAGCGGCGTGGGCATAAACCATGGCAAGGTGACTATAGGCAATATAGGTTCCGACAAGAAAATGGACTATACCGTCATCGGAGATATGGTGAACATAGCATCTCGGGTGGAAGGCCTTACCCGTTACTACCACGAGCCTTTGCTGGTTTCCGGATCCGTATACAAGGAAGTGCATAGCGCCTTTCCTTGCCGTTTTATCGATAAGGTAGCGGTAAAGGGCAGGCATAACGCCATATCCGTATTCAGCGCGCAACGGGATCTAGACCCGGGCCTTGAGAAGGCGTGGAAATACTATCACGCCGGCATTAAGCGCTACTATGAGAAGCGCTTCGAGGAAGCCCTCAAGTATTTTAAGGCCGCGGATAGGCTCAGGCCTAGCGACTCCGCCACCGAGCGTTTCCTTACGCGCTGCCAGCTCCTCATCAAGGACCCTCCGGCGAGCGATTGGACCGGCATCGTGGTCATGCGGGAGAAATAGGATAGTAGGCTTTGCGAAGGCCTCCCGCAGTGTATACTACAGACATGACCGCTCATAGGAGGCTCCGCCTCGACGCGCTTAGCCTCATGCTTCTTATGGTGGCGGTTCCGCTTTTAGCCGAGGAGCGCAGCTCAAGCGCTGGCGGCTCTGGCTATGAGCTGTCCACCGCCACCGGCTTAGGCTTGCTATACGGCGCGTCGCTCGAGCTCGTGTACAAGAATTCCCTCAGCGAAAAGCTCTTAAGCGAGCTCTATTGGCCGCTCCAGCCCCTTACATATTGGAGCTCCACGCTTTATTTTGAATGCAAGGGCAATGAGTACGGCTTGTTTGGCAGCCTCGGCTTGAAATCTGGCTTGTATAGCTACACGGGGACCATGACCGATAAGGACTGGACGACGAGCAGCGGCCAGTATACGCATTTTTCCGCCCATGATTGCTATACGGAGCGCGCTTTATTAATGGATCTGACGCTAGGCTTGCAGAGCCGCCTGAGCGCTTCCATAGGCTTTTACTATCTGGTTTCGCTAAGTGCCATGGACTTCTTCTGGACGGCTCGAGACGGCTACTTAAAATACCCTCCTGGCTATATTGAAACGGCGGTATATGGTATTGGTATTTCCTATGAGCAGCTCTGGCTTTCTTTATCGTATGGTATAGGTTTTGAGTGGACTATAAGCAAGCGCTTTGGTTTAGCCGCCATGGTACTCGTTAAGCCTATGGTCATCGCCATAGATGAGGATAAGCATCTTTTCCGCCTCGAGCAATTCAATGAAACGCTTTACGGCGCTTTCGGCGTAGACCCGAGCGTCTCGCTTAAGCTATCCTTGACCGAGTGGCTTAGCGCCCAGGTGGACCTATCCTATAGGGGCCTGTGGGGCGCCCGAGGCGATACGGCGCATACGGAAATGGGTAGCGAGGCGCTTATAGGCATATATGAAAACGGCGCGGGCGCCGCTTATAACGCCGTCGATATCCGCATAAGCCTGGTATCGAGACTCTAGCCCTTATCGAAAAGGATTTTTATGGTGAATAAGCTGCGAATAGCGTTAGCCTTAGGCCTTGGCTTCGCCCTGCTCTCAGGCTGCTCCCGAGGCGGCGGCGTTACGGTGAACCTTGATTCCACGCCTTTGGTGTCGGGCGGCATAGGCTGGGGCGTCGTCACGATAGCCTACGCGCGCCTTCTTGAAGAGCCCTCGCCGGATGCCGCGGAAGCGGGCTTCGCGCGGCGCGGGCAGGTTTTTGAGCTTACGGCGCGCAGAAGGGTAAGCCAGGGCGATACCAGCGCCTTATGGTACAGGCTCAAGGGGCAGGAGAGCGGCGGCTGGATACACGAGTCGAGCCTGCGGGTGCACGTGACGAAGGAGCAGGCTGAAAACTCGCCCGAGGCGCGTCCATGAGCGGCCAGGCCCTGCTCTTTTTCTTTCTGCCGCCGCTCATAGGCGCGGTCATAGGCCTCTTTACCAATTGGCTCGCCATAAAAATGCTCTTCCGTCCGCTTAAGGCCTACAGCCTGCTTGGCCTGAGGATACCCTTTACGCCGGGCATACTGCCGCGCGAGCGCTCCGGCATAGCCCAGTCATTAGGCGCTACGGTATCGGAGGATTTGCTTACCCGCGACGCGGTCGAGGCGAGGCTATCGTCGCCGGGCTTTAAGGCCGCCCTGGAAGAGGCCTTGGCCCAGGGCGGCGCCCGCGTGCTTGAGCTTAAGGCAGGCGGGCTCGGCCGGGGCTTGAATCCGGAATTGGCCGACGCTCTCAGGAAGAGCGCTTCGCGTGCCGTAGCCTCGTTGGCGGCTTCCGAACCGTTCAAGGCAGGTGCGGACGCCGCCGTAAAGCTCATCATGGGCGAGCTTGGGCCGCTCCGCCTGGCGGACCTGGCCGGGCGCGACTCGGGCACGGCGCTCAAGGAGCGGCTTCGGGACCCGGATTTCAAGGACGCTCTCGCGCGCTTAGCCTGCGACGCCATGTTCAATTGCGTGCGGAGCGCCTTAGATTCCGGCGCGGGATTCTCCGCCTTCGTATCTAGGGAAGCGGTAGAGGATATGGTGAGGCTGTCGGCGACGGCCGCCTATCCCGCGGTCGCCAAGGGGCTGTCAGAGCTCATGGCGGACGCTACCGTCAAGGCTTCGCTGGAGAGGATAGGGGCTAAGCTTATACGCAAGACCCTTGATCGCTTCAATGCCGTGCAGCGCTTCTTCATCGGGCTGGGGCAGTACGACAAGGCTATCCTTGACAATATGCCGGCCACGATAGCGGATTTTTCCGAGGCCATGAACGGCCTGCTCGGCGACGAGAAGACCAAGGCGGCCCTTATCGAGCGCCTAGCGTCCCTGCTAGGCGCGGCCCTCGATAGGCCCTTGAGATCGTTTAGCGCTTTTTCGTCGGAAGAGGCCGTGGCCGCTTCCCGCGAAAGGCTTTACCTCTCGCTGCGGGCCGCGCTCGATAAGCCGCGGCCTGAGGATAATCCAGGACTGCTCAAGGTAGCGCTGGGCGGCCTGCGCGTCGAACAGCTGCTCGAAGCGCTGCCCGGCATACAGAAAGCGCTCGGCACTTCCGCGGCGGACTGGCTGGCCTCGCTGCTCGGCCCGCGCGAGGAAAAATCGGGGGCAGCCAAGGCCCTTAGCGCCATCGTCGGCGGCTTCGCGAGCGCCTTCTCGGAGCGCGCCCAGGCCTATAGCGTAGGCGAGCTGTCGGGCATCGACGACGAGGCGCTTTCCCGCATAGCGCGCGCTTCCAGCTCAGGCTTAGCGGAGCTCGCGGCGCGGGAAAGCGGGGCGCTCCTGGCCTCTCTCGACGTGCGCGGTCTCGTAGTGGAAAAAATCGATTCGCTGGAAATGATAGAAGTGGAGCGCATGCTCTTGCGGGTAATCGACCGCGAACTCCAAGCGGTTACCTGGTTTGGAGGCATATTAGGCTTCTTGATAGGGATAATGCAGAGCATAGTATTCTTATTTCGCTAAAAGATGGCATATCGTATATTTTTTTGTTATAATAACCTCAACGATTCCGATCGTTATTATAGGTGATATTATGGAAAGTTCAGTACGTATACTCGTCGTCGACGACAGCCCGAGCGTGCTTCAGGCTATAGCGGGCATGGTCGACGGCCAATTCGAGCTGCAAAAAGCGTCGACCCTTGCCGGGGCCATGGACTGCGCGGAGCGCATAGGCTATTCGCTCGTGTTTATGGGGCTTGCCCTTCCCGACGGGGAAGGCGCGGCGCTCTGTACGCAACTGCGAAAACTGTATGCCATGAGGCCACTGCAGATCATAGCCATGTCAGGATCTTCCGACCACGCGCGCGTGCAGAAAGCACTGAGCGCCGGCGCGGATGACTTTATCAAAAAGCCCTTTGAGGAACTCGAATTCAAATTACGGCTCAAGGCGGCCCTCATGCGCCTCGCCGAGCAAAAGAAGCTTATATCCGAGCGCGAATTCTATCGTCAGGCCGTGCACCAGGAAGAGACCCTGTCCGCCAAGCTCTTAGACAGGCAGATGAACCTCAAGGAAGACCTTGCGGCCATGACGGAGAAGAGGAAAGGCTTCGACAGCGACGACAAGAAGCTTGCGGCCTCCGCGCGCTATGACGTGCTCTCCGGGCTGCTTTCCCGGCAGAGCCTAGCCTCGCGCATAGAGCTCGAGGCGCGCAGGGCCAGCGAGGAAAGCTCGCACCTGTCCGGCCTCATGATAGACCTTGACCGTTTCAAGGCCATCAATGACAGCTACGGCAATCTATCGGGCGACGAGGCCATACGGGCCGCCGGAGACGCCATACGTTCCTGCCTGCGCAGGGAAGACTACGCGGGGCGCTATGGCGGCGAAGAATTCTATGTGCTCCTGCCTGGCGCGGAACTAAGCGTGGCCTTAGCCATAGCGGAGCGCATACGTGAATTCATAGCCACGAGCCCCGTCAAGTACGACGGCAAGACCTTCAACGTGGCCGCCTCGGTGGGCGTGGCCGAATACCGCAGGGGCGAGGCTCCCGGCGAATGGGTGGCGCGTTGCGACAGCGCCATGTACCGCGCCAAGCAGCTCGGGCGCAACCGGGTGGAAGCCTAAAGACCAAGGCGGGCTTTAGGCTTAAGCCTTAAAGCTAAAGGGTCCCGGCGTTTCATGCGCTTCCCCGACCCTTTCCGTCGAGCAGTTTCGCCGCCTCCGCGCATAGGTAGAAGGACCCGGTAACGAGCAGGGGCTTGCCGGATTCTTTCGCTTTTTCAAGCGATCGCATTATGGCCCTAGCCGTGTCCTCCTCGATCTCTGCTTCATAGCCTTGTTTTCTAAACGCTTCCGCTATGCGCTCCGGCTCGCTTTCCTTGAAGGTTCCCGGCTTAGTTACGATGAGGCTATCGGCCACGCCCCTGAGGGCCGCGGCCATGGCTAAGGGGTCCTTGTCCTTGGCGCAGCCGAAGAGTAAAATCCCGCCGCCCTTAAAAAGCCCCAGAAAATCGCGGGCGCAGGCGGCGGCCGAATCGGGCGTGTGGGCGCCGTCCAGCACGACGACGGGGTCGCCTGGCATGACTTCGAAGCGCGCGCGCAGCCGGGCCTTGGACAGACCCTCCCGTATGCGCTGAGGGCTTAAGCCGAGGTCCAGTGCAGTAAGGGCCGCAAGGGCGGCGTTCCTCGCCTGCACTTCGCCTATGAGCGGCGTGCTCAGCCTTAGCGCGCCTTTGTGAAGGGCGCTGTCCCTGAAACTCAGGCTAAAGGACGTGCCCGCCGCCGTTATGCTCAGCTGGCTAATCTTCAGTTCTTCGTCTAAAATGCGCAGCGGCGCGCCGTTGCGCTTAGCCGTATCCCTGAAAACGGCCAGGGCATCCTCGCGCTGGGCGCTCGTATAGACGGGCACGCCGGGCTTTATGATGCCGGCCTTTTCGGCCGCTATCTTGGCTATGGTGTCGCCCAAGAGTTCCGTATGCTCAAGCTCTATGGGCGTTATGAGGCAGGCCATGGGCCTTACTACATTGGTAGAATCGAGCCTGCCGCCTAAGCCTACCTCGATAACGGCCTTTGAGCAGCCCGCGCGCTTGAAGCAGAGGAAGCCGAGCATGGTAAGGAGCTCGAAATAAGTGGGCGTCTCTCCGCCGGGGAAATCCTCAGGCCCGCGGCCTTCCATGCCTGCCCGTAACTCCTCCGCCGACGGCAGCAGTATATCCTTTGCGACCGGCAGCCCGTTTACGGCTATGCGCTCGGTAAAGTGAAGGAGATGGGGAGAGGTATAGAGCCCCACGGGGGACGCGCCGTCGTCAAGGATTGCGGCGAGCATGGTGGCGGTGGAGCCCTTGCCCTTGGACCCGGCAACGTGCGCTATGGCGTAGGCCTCGTCGGGCTTGCCGTACAGGGCCTTCAAGGCCTCCATGCGGTCCAGCCTATAGGCCGTAGGCACTATGGCGCGCTCGAAATTCAAGAAGCGGTTTAGGAACTCGTATACCTCGTCCTCTTGCGCGAAAGCCTGCATGCGCCGTCCTTTCATTTACCCTGGTTCCTCGAAGCTTGCGTATCCATGCTTAGGCTCCTATCACGCAAAGCGGGGCCTATGCGCGGCGGCCCGCTAAGCGTCCGCCTGCCCTATAGCCGCCTTTAGCATAAGCGCCTTGAGTATAGCAGAGGCGGCGTCCACGCCGCAGGCCCGCTCCAGCTCCTCAAAGCCCGGGCAGGCATTCAATTCGCAGATAAAAAAATCCGAGCCTTCATGGCCGCCGAAGAGGAAGTCTACGCTGCCATAGGAGAGGCCCGAGGCGGCGAAGGCTCGTT
>JBFZES010000361.1:0-8553 GCA_041306725.1 Spirochaetaceae bacterium
AGCCAGTACGCGCTAGCGCGGTTCCTTGCTTGCGGGAGCAACAAGGTTCGGGGAACTAATTACATCCTTAAGGTATTTCCCGGTCCAAGAGCCCTTAACCTTCGCCACCTCTTCGGGCCGCCCCTGCGCCACGATAGTGCCGCCGCGGGTGCCGCCCTCAGGCCCAAGGTCGAGGATCCAATCCGCCTGCTTGATCACGTCCAGGTTATGCTCGATCATGACCACGGAATTGCCCGTGTCCACGAGGCGCTGTATGGTCTCCATGAGCTGTTTGACGTCCGCGAAGTGCAGGCCCGTGGTGGGCTCATCCATGAAGTACAGGGTCTTGCCCGTGGCGCGGCGTGCCAGCTCAAAGGCCAGCTTTACCCGCTGCGCCTCGCCCCCTGAAAGGGTAAGGGCGGACTGGCCCAGCTTTATATAGCCCAAGCCCACCGATAGCAAGGTTTCCATCTTGTGCGCGATCTGCGGCACCTTGTCGAAGAAAGTCGCCGCCTCCTCTATGGTCATGTCCAGCACGTCTGCAATGTTCTTGCCCTTGAAGCGCAGGTCCAAGGTCTCGTTATTGAAGCGCTTGCCGTGGCATACGTCGCAGGTGATGTACACGTCGGGGAGGAACTGCATCTCTATCTGTATGGTGCCCGCGCCCTGGCAGTGCTCGCAGCGGCCGCCGCGCACGTTGAAGCTGAAGCGCCCGGATTTGTATCCGCGGGCTTTGGACTCAGGCAGGCTCGCGAACAGGTCGCGTATGGCGGTGAATACCCCAACGTAGGTAGCCGGGTTCGAGCGCGGCGTTCGGCCTATGGCGCTCTGGTCAATATTGATGACTTTATCGATAGCGCCTAGCCCCTCTATGCTGTCGAAGTCGCCTTCCTTCTGAACCGTGCGCGTTATGCGGTTGGATATGGCCGGGTATAAGAGATCGGTGAGCAGGGTACTCTTGCCCGAGCCGGATACGCCGGTTATGCAGGTGAAGCCGCCTAGGTTTATAGTGACGTCGATATCCTTGAGGTTATGCTCGCGGCAGCCATGCATGGTTATGGCCTGGCCGTTGCCTGGCCGCCTGGTAGCGGGTACGGGTATGCTCAGCGCGCCGGCGAGATACTGCCCGGTAATGCTTTTCTTGTTCTCTATTACCTGGGCGGGCGTGCCCGAGGCCACAACATGGCCGCCGTGCACGCCAGCGCCGGGGCCGAGGTCCACGATCCAGTCGGCCGTGCGCAGGGTCTGTTCGTCGTGCTCCACCACGAGCAGGGTATTGCCTATGTCGCGCAGGTAGATAAGGGTATCGATGAGGCGCTGATTGTCCCGTTGGTGCAGGCCTATGGAGGGCTCGTCGAGTATGTAGAGCACGCCCACGAGGCTGGAGCCTATCTGCGTGGCCAAGCGTATGCGCTGCGCCTCGCCTCCCGAAAGCGTGCCCGCCTTGCGCTCCAGGGTCAGGTACTCAAGGCCCACGTTCTTAAGGAAGTTAAGCCGCGCGGTAATTTCCTTGAATACCTGCTTGGATATGAGCTTCTGGGTATCGGTAAGATCAAGGCTTTCATAGAAGCGTATGGACTCTTCGACGGACATAGCCGCCAGATCGTGGATACTGCTGCCGCCTATGGTAACCGCCAGGGCTTCGGGTCGGAGGCGCTTGCCGCCGCAGGCCTCGCAGGGCTTCTCGCTCATGAATTTTTCCAGCCAGTCCTTGATGCCGTCGCTGCTCGTCTCAAGATAGCGGCGCATGAGCTCCGCGAGTATGCCGGGAAAGGACGATTCGTACTCGAAGTGCCCGGTGCCCTTGGCGTTGTCGTATCGTACGCGTATGGCCTCGTTGCCGCCGTACAGTATGGCGTCCATGGCTTTCTTGGGCAGCTCGCCGAAGGGCGTGTCAAGGCTGAATTTGTAGTGCTTGGCCAGGGCCTCGAAGCGCGAGCGGAACCAGGCGGCGTCGGGGTTGTAGGGTATGCAGCCGCCGTCGTTAAAGGACAGGCTCTTGTCGGGTATGACGAGGTTCGGGTCAAACTCAAGCTTTATGCCTAGTCCCGTGCAGGCCGGGCAGGCGCCGTGCGGCGTATTAAAGGAGAAGAGGCGCGGCTCGAGCTCGGGCAGGCTTATATTGCAGTCGGGGCAGGCCCCGCGCTGGCTGAAGAACTCGTCCGCCTCGACGCCATTCTTCTCGCGGGTGACGATGGCTATGCCGTCGGCTATGCGCAGGGCCGCCTCTACGGCCTCGGCTAAGCGCCTGCGCCCGTCTTCGGACAGCTTGAGCCGGTCAACCACTACCTCTATCGTGTGCTTTTTCTGCTTATCGAGCGTTATCTTCTCGTCTAGCGAAAGGATTTCACCGTTTACCCGGGCTCGGACGAAGCCCTGCTTCACCGCGTCCTCAAACACTTTCTGGTGCTCGCCCTTCTTGCCCCTTACTATGGGGGCGAGCACTTGGAGCTTGCTCCCCGCCTTCCAGGACATTATGGTGTCGAGTATCTGGTCTATGCCCTGCTCGCGTATCTCCCGCCCGCACTTGGGGCAATGCGGCGTGCCTATCCTTGCGTATAAAAGGCGGTAGTAATCGTATATCTCGGTTACCGTGCCTACCGTGGAGCGCGGGTTGCGGTGCGTGGTCTTCTGTTCTATCGATATGGCCGGCGAAAGCCCTTCTATGAAGTCAACGTCGGGCTTTTTCATCTGCCCGAGGAACTGCCTGGCGTAAGCCGATAGCGACTCCACGTAGCGGCGCTGCCCCTCGGCGAAGATGGTGTCAAAGGCCAGCGAGCTCTTGCCCGAGCCCGAAAGGCCCGATATGACGATGAGTTTATCGCGCGGCAATTCCAGGTCTATGTTTTTCAGGTTGTGCTCTCGGGCACCTTTTATGATAAGCTTGTCCATGATGAAGGGAAACATAGCGCCAGCGGACGGGACTTGACAAGTAGCTATACAGATGTTTAGCATTTTTGCTTATTTTGAACGCCGCTCCAGCCCTTGCCGATGGCTACAATCTTAGGCTTTCTTCTTGATTAGGAGTCTCGACGTGCTTGTGACCAACTTTGCCTATGGTATTCTTCATGCGTACTCGACGCTTTGGATGCGATCAAGAGCCGAGGTCATCATAGAGGGTACGGAAAATATCCCCGAAGACAGAGCCAGCCTGAAACGGGTCTATCTCGTGATCAATCATTCAACGACATACGACCTTGTCGCGCTCATGCACCTCTCGGCCAAGCCCTTTGTGGTCATGATGGACCGCGGAGCCTTTACCTTTCCCATCATCCGGCACGTGCTCAGCGCCGCCGGCTTTATTCCGCTGGACAAGGAATCCTCCCGCGAGGCCGTCGATCGCAGCGTGGCCGAAGCGGAAGCCGGCAAAGCGCTCGTGGTATCGCTCCACGATGGCGACTCGACGATAGGCGACTGGGGCAGGCCACGCACGGGCGGCATACGCATAGCCCACAAGGCCGGCGCCATGATCATGCCCGTTTTCCTCTACGTGGAACCCGACAGGATCAGGAATCTCCGCTTCAAGGGAGTCGACGGCACGGAATACCCCTATACCACCTTCAGGAACACCCGGTATTGGATCCGCTTCCTCCCCCCCGAATCCACCGGAGGGCTAGCCGCTGAAGCCTCGTATGAAGACTATCGTTCCATGGCAAACCGTTTAGACGCAAGGGCAAAGGAACTCAATAGCGAGTTCGACGCGAGGCTGGTAAAAGAAGCGGAAGAGCGGGGCGCCGCGCCGCGCCCCAAGCGCAGGGGCGGCTGCCCGATCCGCATCGCGTTTTAACGCGTCGCGCTCCTATTCGCTAACGATTCGGAGAATGCGCGGCACGAGCGGATGGAATCGATGAGCGCGGTAGCGGGCTCGTAGCCGAGCTCGGACCGCGCCTTTGCGCTGGTGTAGGCATGCCTATGACAGCCCGACAGCGCTAAGCCATAGCTTAGGCCGAGGCCAGGAGCCATGAATTCCGCCAGGCGCGCGGCTCCCAATGCCAGGGGGCCGGGCATTACCAGGGGTCCGCTTCTATCCTTCTTCCGCCCGGCGTCTTCGGCCGCGGCCCGGGCTATCAGCCGCATAAAATCACCGTAGCTCATCGAATCCTCGTCCTTGCCGGCAAGGATGTAGCCCTCGCCCAGCCTGCCCCGCTCCAAGGCCGCGAGCGCGCCGCGCGCGAAGTCTCCCGCATCCATAAAGCAGCTGCCGCCGGGAAAGGTCAGGCCAAGCCGCCCTTCCCAAACCGTATCCACGAGCTTTGAAATCGACGCGTGGATATCGCCCGCGCCTACCGCCGTGCCGGGGAATACCGTAACGACCGGCAGCGAACGGTTCAGATAGTAATCTTTGGCAAGCTCGTGCGCCGCCAGCTTGGCGTCGAAGTAGGCAAGCTTCGATCGGGCCAGGAAGCGATAATCGCCGCGCTCTGAGGCCCGGACCGCCGCGAGAGCCTCCGCCGGGCTCTTGAACATGGTAGGGTTATCCTTGCTATAGGGATCGGCGCTCAGCTCCGAAGCCAGCCCGGCGCCCGGTACCGTGCCCAGGGCGGCTATGCTCGAGGCGTCCACTATCCTTGGAACCCCGTTCCGCAGGCAGGCCTCGAAGAGATTCTTCGTTCCCAGGACGTTGACGTCCCACAGCCACGCTCGCTTTGAGCGCCTAAAGTCAACGACTCCCGCCATATGGACGACGGCATCGCAGCCGCGCGTCGCCCTCACGACGCTATCGAAATCGGTCATGTCCAAAGGCAGCGCTTCCACGTCGGCGGAATCGAATAGGGGATTAGCCCTATTGCGGGCGTACGGCGCGCGCAGCTCGTGTGCCTGACGCAAGGCCTCCGCTACGACATTCGCCCCAAGGAAGCCGTACGCTCCCGTAACGCATATCTTCATGCTGATCCTAACCGGCGCCAAGCCGTCCGCGCGCCTTATGTTGATATCATCGCGCCTTCCGTATACCATGCGGTCGGAGGCATTATGAACGTACTAATCACCGGGGCGGCCGGCTTCGTCGGCAGGGAACTCGTAAGATACCTACGCGTCGAGCGGCCCTCATGGCGCTTCGTGGCCTTCGCTCTCCCAGACGAGGCAGTGCCCGATGAGTGGGGCGGATCGGTATCCGTACGCCGCGGTGATATCAGGGACGCCAAAGCCGTCGCGGAAGCCATCGCCGGCGCCGATCTCGTATTCCATCTGGCCGCCTATATTTCGTATTGGCGCCTCGACAACGAGCGCATGCGCTCGATCAACGTGGAGGGAACGGCGAATATAGTTAACGCATGCCTGGCCTCCGGCGTCAAGCGACTCGTGTATGTCTCCTCCGTCGGGGCTATAGGGTTTTATCCCGACGGCGAGCCGGCGGATGAATCGACCCCCTTCAATTGGCCGGAAAGCCTGGGCTATATGACCACCAAGCGCGACGCGCAGCGTCTCGTGCTCGATGCGGTAAAGGCAAGAGGGCTCGACGCCGTCGTCGTTAATCCCGCGTCTATCATGGGGCCGGGAGACCCGAATCCCGGTTCGGCCCACAACCGGCTCTACGCCGATATGTATCGGCGCCGCGCCTTCATCGGCACCTTTACCGGGGGTCTGGCCGTCGTGGACGTTCGGGACCTCGTGATGGTCATGGTCGCCGCGGCCTCAAAGGGCAGGAGCGGCGAAACGTATCTCGCCGTCGGGGGCAACGTACCGTATCGCAAAGTCCTTGAGCTTATGGCCCGCTATGCAAGGAAGCGCTTCATACCCCTGCCCGTGCCTTCATGGATACTCATAGCGGCTGGCTACCTGGCGGAGTTGATATCGGTAGGCACGAGGAGGCGGCCGCTCATAACCGTCGGCTATGGCTTATTATCAGGCTGGACCGCCTACTACTCGAACCGTAAAAGCTCAGACCAGCTCGGCGCTGCCTACCGTCCGCTTGAGGATACTATCATGGACGCCTGCGCCTGGTATGAAGCCAAGATGGGGGCATGACCGCGCCGACCGCGCTTAGCGGCCGGTGGATAAGCCTATAGCCAGCCCTTTTCCCGGTACCAGCGGCCGGTCTCATGCAAGGCCCCTACGGTTTCGAAGGCGGGAACGTAGCCGAGGGCCAAGCGGGCCTTCTCCGTCGAGACGACCCAAAAAGCCTGGCTCATCTCAGCCAGCTTGTGCTTATTGAGCAGAGGTACCGAGCGGCAAAAGGGCATGCGAAGCTGGTTTATCGCGGCGACTAGCCGCACTGCCCAAAACGGCACGTGTATCCTTCTCGTCGTTCGCCCAAAATAAGTTTCGATCATGGCTCCCAGCTGATCCCAATCGTAAAAGCCCCGATCGGCGATGAAAAAAGCATTATTCCGCGCCCCGGGATGGTCCAAGCATCGTATGATGGCTTCCACTAAATTATGGACATAGACGAGCGACAGGACGCTCCTCCTGCCGATCACGACGCGCCAACCGTTTTGGATAAGCCTGAAAAAGGCCAGGAAATCCCTATCTCCCGGCCCGTAGACGGCGGGTGCTCGAATTACCGTCCAATCTGCCAGGGACTCCTTGCAGCGCAGAAGCTCTTCCAGGCGCGCCTTGCTCTTACCGTAGGGGCTTATGGGCTTAAGCGGATCATCCTCGCATACGCCGCGCTCGTCGGCCGAAGGCCCGACCGCCGCCAAGGAGCTCATGGCTATGATGTGATTAAAACTCTTAGAGCGGCGAGAAGCCTCATTAATCAGCATCGTTGCCGAGTCGGCGTTGACGCGGAGGAATTCCTCATCGGTCCTGGCCCTCGTAAGGCCTGCCAGGTGGATAACGGCGTCGATCCCGTCAAGGAAGCCGCCCATGGATGACGGGTCGGTAATATCCCCGCAGAAATACCGCACGCCGGGAACGGCCTCATAACGCTCGCCGGGCAAAGCAAGGCAGTTAACCGAAAAATCGTCGGCGATGAGCCGCTTGACCAGGTGGAAGCCAATAAATCCAGTGCCGCCGGTCACGGCAATAAGCTTAGCCATATAACACCTTACATAAACAGATTAAAAATGATATTTTCATCGTCAATGAGACAAACATCCCATCAATTTAAGCCTGTAGCGATGCTCTGTCTAGGAGCCCTCTCCTGCGTTCTTTTTACCGCGCTTACGCCTCCCGTCTTTGATCCCGCAGCCCTTGGCATATTCGCCCAACGAGGCATTCCGGCTACGAACATCGCCTACTGGTGGCGATTCGGCCTCTCAAGCTTACTGCTCGGCGCCTTGCCGTTCGCCGCGGCGCTCATCCTTGGGTATAAGCCTTCGTCCTTAGGCCTCAGACTCGGCGCCAAAACTATGAAATCAAAGGCTTTTATAGCGGCAATGCCCATAGCGCTAGCCATAGGCGGAATCGGGGGCCTTTCGCCCGAACTGGCCTCATACTATCCCTATGCGCGCGGCCTGCATGAACTTGTCCGGACTGGCGGCATCGGCCCCCTTGCCGGGCATTTAGCCCTTTATCTAATCTTTTACTACCTGCCCTGGGAGTTCTTCTTTCGGGGCTTCCTGCTCTTCCCCTTCGTAGAGGCCGTGGAAGCCTTGCGCCCAAACGCCAGCCGCGGCGACGCCCCACAGGCATCGCGGGCGGCTTATGGCATGGCTCTCGGCCTTGCCATATACTCCCAGACTATAGCCTCGACTATGCTGCATTTCGGCCACCCGCTTTCTGAGCTCATCTCCGCCATACCGGCGGGGATAGCATTCGGCTGCTTAGCCTATCGATCTAAATCGATAGTGCCGGGCTTGGTACTGCACGCGCTCGTGGGCTTCGGAACGGACGCCGTTATCGTACTTAGCAAAACAAAGCTCCTATGAGCGGGAAGAAGATAGCCATAACCGGAGCCTCCGGGTTCCTCGGTCAGCATCTTTGCCTGGCCTTTTTGCGCAGGGGTTACCAGGTCCGCGCGCTCTATAGGCGCAAGGAGCCGCCTCCCGCTCTCGTGGCCTTAGCAAGCGAAGGCGCTGAGCTCATGAACGCCGACCTCACGTCGCCGGGCATGGACGCGCAGTTATGCAAAGGCATGGATATAGTCTTGCATTCGGCGGCGCTCGCCTACGATTGGGGCCCTTTCGAGGGCTTTAAGCGCGCCAACGTCGACGCTACCGAAACCCTCGTCGGGGCAGCAGAACGGGAAGGCTGTACGGACTTCGTATTCATCAGCTCGGCGGTAGTGCACGGCTTTGGGCCTCACGTCGATACGAGCGAGGAAGGCCCGTATCACGCGCTCCGCTACCCCTACCCCATCACGAAGCTTATGGCCGAGCGTATCGTCCTGTCGCGGAACAAGCCAGGATTCAGGACCGTAGCCGTGCGCCCGTGCAACGTGTACGGCCCCGGAGACCTTACGAGCACCTATACGATGTATAAAGCCATACAGGATGGCCGATTCGGGTATATAGGCGATGGTTCGGCCTATACCTGCCCCATATATATTGATGACCTTTGCGCGGGCGTCACGCTGACCGCCGAGAGCGATGCCCTTGGCGGCGAGGCCATTATCCTAACGGACGGGCAAAAGGTGTCCTGGCGAGATTATTCCCTCTCCATGTACGAGAGCATCGGTTCCAAGAAAAAGCC
>JBFZES010000362.1:0-3348 GCA_041306725.1 Spirochaetaceae bacterium
ACGATCAGAACGAGAGCGGTTTCGACAAAAAGACTATGCTTGCCATCGTCTTAATGGTAATCGTCGTGACCGTCGGCGTGTCGGTGCAGAACATTTTGTTCCCCCGACAGCCTTTACCAGCCGAGGCTCCCGCAACGAGCTCGCCCGCAGCTGCCGCCGCGCCCCAGACGGCGCCCGTAACGACCTTCGTAAGCACGACTCCCGTGGCCGAGCCCAGCCCCACCGCCGGCCAGCCCGAAGTGCAGGCGCCCCTTTCCGAGGAGCGCATCGTCATCGACACCGACCTCTTTATCGCTACCCTAAGCAACAAGGGGGGCGAGCTTCTGTCGCTTAAGCTCAAGGAGCACAGCGACGATCAGGGCTACGTGGACATGCTCTTGTCCGGCCCCAATGGCCTCGACGGGCTTTCGGTTGCCTTAGGCGGCCCGGGCTCGGCGCCGCTCAGGGACTTCATGAACGTAGCGCGGCCGGGCCCCGGCATCGTCGAGTTCAGCAGGACCTATTTCTACAAGGGCCCCGACGGCGAATTCGTGCCCTTCCTGTACCGCAAGCGCTTTGAGTTCAAGGACGGCGACTATATGTTCCGCCTTGCCGTGGGCTTTGAGAACAGCAAGCCAAGCGCCCTGCCCATAGGCGACGGCAACTACGCCTATACGCTTAGCCTTGGCCCGCAGATTGGCCCCCGCTATGCTCAACTGCCCAAAAACGCCGACTTCCGCAAGATAGTCACGCTGGAGAACGGCAAGCGCAAAGTCGTCACGCCCAAGGGCGGCAAGCAGACCCTGACTACCCGCGTAAGCTGGGCAGCGGTGGCCGGCAAGTACTTCGCCTTCATTGCCGTGCCCGACCAGACCCCCTACGCCTATACTTATACGAACGTGGCCGCGGACGGCTATCCGGTAACCAGCGCCATGGCCTTGAGCAGGCCTGCGATGACCGCAAGCGCCCAGGCCGACGTGTTCCACTTCTACGCGGGCCCCAAGAGCTCGCGCGACCTGGCCAAGTACGACGACATCACGGCGAACGGCTTTAAGCGCGCCGGGGATAACCTGGAAGGCGTCATGGAGGGCGGGAATATCCTTGGCTGGCTTGAGAACATGCTCAAGTGGGCCATGAATTTCTTCTACTCCATCGTGGGCAACTATGGCGTGGCCATCATCCTCGTCACCCTGCTCGTGCGCATACTCATGTTCCCCCTTACCTTTAAGGGAAGCAAGTCCACCGCGCGCATGCAGGAGCTGCAGCCCAAGATCCAGGAGCTGCAGGCCAAGTACAAGAATAACCCGCAGAAACTCAACGTGGAGATGGCCGAGTTCTACAAGCGCGAAGGCTACAACCCCCTGTCGGGCTGCCTGCCCATGCTGCTGCAGTTCCCCATCTTCATAGCCATGTACGCGCTCTTCAACAACCACTTCGACCTGCGCGGCGCCATGTTCATACCCGGCTGGATAAACGACCTGTCGCTGCCCGAGGCCATATTCAGCTTCCCCACCGTGAACCTGATTATATGGAGGGTATCCGCGCTGCGCGCCCTGCCCATCATTTACGTGCTGAGCCAGCTCGCGTACGGCAAGTTCATGCAGACGCCGAATACCAACGCCCAGAGCGCGGGCCAGATGAAGTTCATGATGTACGGCATGCCCATCATGTTCTTCTTCATCCTGTACGACGTGCCCTCCGGCCTCCTCGTATACTGGATTTCATCCAACCTGCTCACCATCGTCCAGCAGGCTTTTATCCTCAAGATCGTGCATAAAAAGGCCACCGGCCCGGTAGCGGTCGAGCCGCAGGGCAAGGTGATAGCCGGCAAGGGGTCCAAGGGCATAAAGAACGGCCGGAAGTAAGAATTCTATGCGAGGCGCCGCCACGCCCCCTTCGCGGGACAACGGCGCTTCGCTTGACAGGAGCATATATGGTATACGAATTCGAAGGCCGTACCGAAGAAGAGGCCATCGAGATCGCCGCCGCCGAGCTTGGCTTGGCACGGGATGAATTCGACGTAGAGATCGTCGAATCCCTGCGCGGCGGTTTCCTTAAGAAGGGCAAGACCGTCATTAAGGTGCACACGAGGGACCTTAAGGCCAGCCAGCGCGAGCCGCGCCCCGCCCGCGAGGCACGCGAACCCCGGGAGCCCCGCGCCCCCCGGGCCGAGGCCTCCCCGAGGACCCAGGGTGAGGCCGCCCCGAGAAAGCTCGTGGCCGGCCTGGAGCCCGACGGCGATTTTGAGCTGAAGCTCCTCGACTTCGTGCGCGAGGTCGTAGAACGCATGGGCTACGGCTGCAAGGCCAGCGTCCTCTTCCGCGAAGAGCAGAAGCTCGGCATACGTATCGAGAGCGAAAGCGCGGCCATACTCATAGGCAAGAAGGGCAAGAACCTCGACGCCCTGCAGCTCCTGGCCAACGTGTACGCAGGCAAGCTCGGCCGCGAGGACCTGCGGGTCATCATCGACTCCGAGAACTACCGCATACGCCGCGAGGAATCCATCGTCAAGATGGCCTACGAAGTGGCCGAAAAGGTGCGCCGCACGCGCGCCTCCGTGCTGCTCGAGCCCATGAACCCCTTCGAGCGCCGCATCGTCCACACCACGCTCAACGATATCGTCGATATCGAGACCAAGAGCGAGGGCGAGGGCCTCTACAAGCAGGTGCGCGTCATGTTCCGGGGCAAGAAGTAGCCACGGCCTTGCGCGCGCTTAGCGCCTGATCGGGCGGCAAGGGCTTCCGGGCCTGCGCCGCCCTTTTTTTTCGTCGCGTAATCGAGTAGCATTATCGATATGGACTTTCGCGTCGCTCATGACAGGGATAGCGTTGTTGATGAGCGCTAAGGTGCATAATCAAGTGGACTACCATGCCCTTTGACCTCATAGAAGCGGGCCCTTCGGGTCTCCTCGTGCTCAAGCCAAGATCCTTCCGTGACGAGCGGGGTTTTTTCCTCGAAAGCTACAAAAAAAGCGATTTTGATTCCTTGGGCATACGCGAGCGCTTCATCCAGGACAACCACTCGCGCTCCCGCAAGGGGGTACTGCGGGGCCTGCACTACCAGGAGGGCGAAGCGGCCCAGGCCAAGCTCATACGCGTGATACGCGGGAGGGTGTGGAACGTGGCCGTAGACCTGAAGTCGACCCTGCCCGGCCCCGCGCTCTGGTACGGCCTGGAGCTGTCCGAGAAGAACGGACTCATCCTTTACCTGCCGCCCTGCTTCGCCAACGGCTTTTTGGCTCTGGAGGACGGTACCGAGCTCCTCTATAAATGTTCCGCGGAGTACGCGCCCGAAGCCGAGCGGGGCATACGCTGGGACGACCCGAGCCTGGCCATAGCCTGGCCGCGTGCTCCGTCGTTCGTGTCTGAT
>JBFZES010000363.1:0-13523 GCA_041306725.1 Spirochaetaceae bacterium
GGCGTTATTCCCATCGTGTTATTATCCTTCGCGGCGGATAAGGGCATGGCCACGCTGGAGCGCGCGCTTTCAAGAAAGGCGGATAGACCATGGCCTTGATAGAATATCGGGGCGTATCCAAGCGCTACGGCGAGGCCTGGGCGCTCAAGTCCATCGATTTGGATATCGAGGAAGGCACGCTCACCGCCCTTATAGGCCCTTCGGGATCAGGCAAGACTACCTGCCTTCGCATGCTCAACCGCCTCGTGGAGCCGGACGAGGGGATCATACGCTACGGAGGCAAGCCCCTGCGTTCCTTTAAGCCCGAGGAGCTTAGGCGCGGCATGGGCTACGTTATCCAGAACGTGGGGCTCTTTCCCCACCTTACGGTGCTGGAGAATATTTGCACGGTGCCGCGCCTCATGGGCACCCCCATGGCCAAGGCGGTCAGGCGGGCCGACGAGCTACTGGCGCTCGTGGGCTTGAACCCCGCGCTTTACCGAGGCCGCCATCCCCGCCAGCTGTCCGGAGGCGAGGCTCAGCGGGTGGGCGTGGCCCGCGCGCTGGCTGCCGATCCCCCCATCCTGCTTATGGACGAGCCCTTCGGCGCGGTGGACCCCCTGCAGCGCGGCCGCCTTCAGGAAGCCTTTCTGGGTATACAGCGCGAGATAAAGAAGACCGTGCTGCTGGTAACCCACGATTTAGACGAAGCGGTGCGCCTTGCCGATACCATCGTGCTTATGCGCGCGGGAGCTATCGAGCAGCGGGCCAGCCCAGCCGCCCTGCTCGCCGAGCCCGCGAACGACTTCGTCCGCGACTTCGTGGGCGAGGAGCGCTCGCTCAAGCGACTGGCCAGGGTAAGCCTGGGCTCGGTAGCCTGCGAGGCCCCCGTCGTGGCCTTAGGCGCCACGGCGCCGGCGGCAGCCGAGGGCTGCGATGGGCCCGCGTACTATTGGGTGCTCGACGGGGGCGGCAAGCCCGTTGGCCGCGCCCGCCCCGGGCAGCGCGCTACGCCGAGCGCAGCTCCCCCGCCCGCGCTGCCTTCCGGCTCAAGCCTGAAAGAAGCGCTTTCTGCCATGCTCGAGGATGGGTATAGCGTTATCGGCGTGCTCGACGAGGCGGAGCGCCTCGTGGGGGAAATAGCCATAAGCGATATTATACGCTCATCGGCGGACGCGGTAGAATCCTCAGGCGGGCCGCGGTGAAGGTTAAGGCTATTGTAGGCGGCATAGCTGCGCTTATGGCGCTTTCTATCGTTTCCAGCGCCAGCCTATTCGGCCCGCTCCTCGGCTTCCTCTTCCCTGGGCAAGCCGAGCCGCTCTATCCCTTAGCCTCGCCCCTGGCGCTGCTCAGCCAGCATCTGGCCCTGAGCCTGGGAGCCAGCGCCATAGCCGCCGCCTTGGGCTTTTTGGGCGGCAGCCTGGCGCATTTCCGGGGACCGAGCCTTAAGGGCCTCATACTGGGCGCCGGAGCCCTGGCCCAGACCGTGCCCCCGGTGGCCGTGCTCGCCCTGGCCGTGCCCGTGCTGGGCTTTGGCGCGAGGAGCGTGCTCTTCGCGCTGGCCCTATACGGCATCTTGCCCGTTATCCACGGGACGCTGGCGGGGCTTGAGTCGGTATCGCCCGACGCCGTGGACGCGGCGCGGGGCATGGGCATGGGACGCATAGAGCGCTTTCGCATCGTTGAACTGCCGCTAGCCTTGCCCGCGGTGGCGGCGGGCCTTAGGACTTCCGTGCTCATTAACGTGGGCACGGCGGCCATAGGCGCGGCCATGGGAGCCGGCGGCTTAGGCCGGCCTATCATGGCCGGCCTCGTGCAGTTCAAGACGAGTTACGTGGTGCAAGGCGCGCTGGCCGCCGCCGTGTTAGCCTTGTCGCTGGACTGGCTGCTGGCGAGGCTGGAGCGCTCCCTGGTACGGGGCTGAGGGCCTATTCTTTGGACAGGCCAAGGGCCTTCTTTATGCTCGCGAGTATACCGCGCTTTTTGGCCGCCGGAGCGGGAGCGCCGACCGGGCTTGCCTTGGCGCTTCTGTCTGCCTGCTGCTGCCTGGGCTGCTGAGCGGGTTGCTGTCTAGGCGGCTGAGCGCCGGGCTGGCTTTGAGCCGCGCCGCGCTGAGCCTGGCCGTCGTGCCGCCCATCGCGCCTGCCCGCGTCTCTCCTGCCCTGGCCCTGCCGGCCGCGGTCCTGGGCCGGCCCCTGGGCCTGCCTGCGGCTATCGCCCTGGCCTTCCGGCCCGCGCTGCGCGCTTTGCCCGCCCCGTTCCGCCGGGGCGCCTTCTTGCCCCGCGTATTTTTCCTTGTAGCGCCTCATGCGCTCTTCGGCGCTCATGGCGTAGGGATTGCGCTCCACGCCGCGGTCCGGCCGGCGCGCGTCTGCTCGCGGCTCGGCGGCTCTGGGCTGGGCCGGCTTGCCTCGTGCCTGCCTGGCCGGGCCTTCATCGCGGCGGGGGCCGCGTTCGGGCCTGGGGCCGGCCGGTTTGTTGCCATAGGGCGAGCTGCGCGGACCCGCCGCCCGCGAGGAAGAGCCGCGGCGCTCTCCGCGCTCAGAGCCGGGCCTTCCGCGCTCGCGCGCGTGGCCGAAGCGCACGGTGGCGCTCTTGTCTTCCAGCATGAGCTCTTCGCTTACCGGCATGACCGGTATCTTCTGCTCTATGTATTTCTCTATGGCGGGAAGGCCGTACACGAATTTTTCGCAGGCCAGCGTAATGGCCTTGCCGGTGGCTCCGGCGCGGGCGGTGCGGCCTATGCGGTGCACGTAGGATTCGGGGTCCATGGGAACGTCGTAGTTGACGACGAGATCGAGGCCGTTCACGTCCAGGCCGCGCGCGGCCACGTCGGTGGCCACGAGCAGGCGGATCTTGCCCGCCTTGAGGCGCTCTATCACCTGCAGGCGCTTGGCCTGCGGCAGGTCGCCCATGATGTATTCGCACTCCAGGCCGTTTATGCCCAAGCGCCTGGCTAGCTCCTCGGCCATGAATTTCTGGTTGCAGAACACGAGGGCGCTCTCGGGCTTATCCCGGGCCAGGAGGCCTAGGAGCACGCGTATCTTCTCGTCGGCGCCTACATGGTAGAGTTCCTGCTGCACGAGGTCCACGGTAACGGTCTCCGCCTCGATGACGATTTCCTTGGGCTCGTCCATGTACTCCCAGGCAAGGTTCTTGATGCGGAAGTTGAGCGTGGCCGAGTAGAGGAAGGTCTGGCGCTCCTTGGGGGGCGGCAGGTAGCGCAGCAGCTTGCGCAGGTCGTCGATGAAGCCCATGTCGAACATGCGGTCCGCCTCGTCTACGACGAGGAAACCCACCTCGCGGAGGAGCATCTTGCCCTGCTGCACGAGGTCGATGATGCGGCCGGGAGTGCCAATGATCATCTGCACGTCGGCCTTGAGCATGTCCACCTGCGGGCCGTAGGACACGCCGCCGTAAAAGGAGCCTATGCTTATAGGCAGATACTTGGCGAGTTTCTTGGTTTCAGCCTCTATCTGTACGGCCAACTCCCTGGTGGGAGCCAGTATCAGTACCTTGCGGTGCCGCAGGGAGTCCACCGTCATGATGCGCTGGAATATAGATAAGAGGAAGGCCGCGGTCTTGCCAGTGCCGGTTTGCGATTGGGCATAGATGTCCTCGCCGGCGAAAGAGTGGGGGAAGGTGGCGGACTGCACGGGCATACAGGTCTCATAGCCGGCTTCGGCTACCGCCCTGGCTATATCGGGGTGCAGTTCCAGTTCGTTATAGTTCATGGCTATACAATACTCTATGCGGCGCTCCGTGTTAAGGCCCGCCTGGCGGAATAGCGCTGGCTTGGCGTCTGTTTAATGGGCTTCTTTCGGCTTCGCGTCCGCGTTCGCGTTCAGGCGAAGGGTCTTGCCCGGCTCGATCACGATGACGCCCGGATGCTTTACCATCGAGGCGTTCCTGCCGGCGAGGCCCTCGGCCGACGAGTGGATGGGAATGACATGGCGCGCGCCAAGCTCCACGGCGGCCTTGGCCGCCTCGTCGGGGCCCATGTTGTATTTGCCGTCGCAGGGCAGGAGGGCGTAGTCTATGCCCTGCTTCCTGAGCGCTGCCATTTCGGGTATGAGCGAGGTATCGGCGGCGTGATAGAGCTTAATGCCGCCGAATTCGAGCACATAGCCTACGCAGCTGCCGCGCGGATGGTTCGCGTTATAGGCGGGCACGGCGCTTATGCCTACCCCCGCTATGGTGGTGGCGCTGTACTCGGCCAAATGGATGGCGCTTCTCTCGTCGACCGCCCCGGCAGGGGCTATGACGGCGCAGCCGGGGTTGCGTTTAGGCAGCTCGACCTTATTATGGTCCCCGTGGCCGTGCGTAACGAGGATGAGGTCGGCGGGCTCGCTGTAGTCGCCCTCCGCATAGGGGTCTATGTAGAGTACCGCGCCGGCGCCGGTGCGAATGCGTACCGAAGCCCTGCCGATAAAGGTCAATAGCGCGTCTTGGTGGGCCGCGGTGCCTCCCGTCGGTACGGAGAGCGCCGCGGCGGACAGGAATTGAACGACCGTCATCCCTCGCCTCCCTTTTAAACGCTTCAGCATAGTACCGTTCTGGGCGGCGTACAAGGGAATTCTCTCAGTATAGGAGGGGGCTTGTCCTTCTTTTTTCCCTGCCAGGGGCCGGCGCGCCTAGCGGGCGAGCACGAGCAGCTGGGTGCGGAGATCTTCCATTTCCTGTTCCCAAAACGCCCTGGCGCCCCAGCGGGGAAAGTGCTCGATAAAGCCCGGATCGCTTCTCTGCCTAGCCTGCCAGGCAAGGTAATGTATCATGCGGAGCAGCCTGAGCGGCTCTATGAGGGCCAGCTGGCGGTAATCGAAGGGCATGAAGTCCTCGTAGCCTGCCAGGGCGGCGTCCAGCTCGCGCCTGCCGTCCTCTATGCGGCCAGGCAGGAGCATCCACAGGTCCTGTATAGCCGGCCCCATGCAGCAGTCGTCGAAGTCTATGGCCAGGAGGCCCTCGTCGCGGCGGTCCAGGACGTTGCCGCGATGGAAGTCTCCGTGGAGGAGGAGGGGGCTGAAGGCGGCGGTTTCCAAGGCTTCGTCTATGGCCGCGGCCGCTTCGCCGAGCAGGCCCATGAACTCGTCGTAGAGCCGGGGGTCCACCGCGCCGGACGCTTCCAGCTCCCGACCGTAGGCAGCGGCCATGCCCGGCCGTATGCGCGGCCGCCAGCGTATGGGCCGGGCCTCGCAGAGCGCCTTGCTTATCGCGTGCATCCTGCCCGCCAGGCTCCCTAAGCGCCTCAGGTCCTCGGGGCCGTCGGCGTCGAAGCTGCGGCCTCCCCGCTTGGGAAAGAGCGAAAAGGGTATGGGCGGCCCCTCCCCGTTCCCTTCCAGCGACAGAGCGGGAAGGGTGTCGCCCTCCAGGTCCAAAAGGGGCGGCACCACGGGCAGCTCCGCGGCGGCCAGAGCGAGCGCGAAGCGCTGTTCCTCCGCTATGGCGTCCATGCTCCAGCGGCCAGGCCGGTAAAACTTGGCCACGTAGTCCTTGCCGTCATCGGCCTTGAAGCCGTACACCCGGTTCACGTAGCTTGGATAGGAGAAAAACGAGCCGTCGGGCCGCACCCCAAAGGCTTCCTCCACGGCCGAGAGCGCGGTATCCGGGTCTAGGCCCTCGAAATTAGGCGCGTTCATGCCCCGTCCTCCGGCTTCTCCGGCCGGCGACTGGCAAGGCCCGCGGCCCTAGGCCGCAGGAAGAAGAGCCAGAAGAGCAGCGAGGAAAGGGCGTAGAGCAAGGCGGTGAGCAAAAAGGAGGGGGCGAAGCCGCGCCGGGCTATGAGGCTGCCCGATATGCGCGCGGATACCATCCACGAGCCCGTCCAGTTGAGCATCTTGAGCGCGTTCATCAGGTGCTGCTGGCTCGGCGGCACCTGTTCGAGGGCGAAATTGTCGGCTATGGGCGAGGACATGTTCATGAGCGTCTGCCTAGCCACGAAGGCCAGCGTAACCAGGGGCAGGAAACGCAGGTAGGTAAGCACCAGTATGAAGGGCACCGAGAGAGCCTGCATAAGGAAGATAGCGCGCGCCTTGCCTAGGCGCGAGGCTATGCCCGGGCCGGCGGCCATGCCGATAAAGGTTCCCACTTGGCCAAGGGCGAAGATGAGGCCTATGAGCGAATCGCCTAAGGCGAACTCATTCTTAAAGTAGAGGTTAAGGTAGGGTATGGTAAGGCCCGCCCCCATGCCCACGAAGAAGCCCGGCGCGAGCAGCTTCAGGTAGAGCCTCAGGTCTACCGCGCCCAGCGCCGGTTTGGACGAGGCGGGCCCGCCGCCCTTAACGCCGGGCATGGCCTGTTCCTTTATCGACAGGAAGGGCGCAACCGCGGCCGCCACGAAGCAGGCGCCCAGGAGCAGGGCCGCCTTATACGCGTAGCTTTCGTCGCCGCTTATGGAAAACACCAGGTCCTTGAGCGAGCCGCCCAGTATAGAACCGATGACGCCGGTGCCCATGCCCAAGGCCCCGTTGAGCGAGAAGAGGTGCACGCGTTCCTCGGCGCCCGAATTCTTCATGAAGAAGGGGCCCGCCGCCACCTGGTAGAGCGAAGAGAAGGCTCCCGATAAAAGCACGCTTGCCGCGATGGGGCCGAAACCCGACAGAAGGGCGCTGCCGGCGTAGGACGCGGCGGTGAGCACGGCGGCCGAGGACAAGAGGTAGCGGGAATCGGCGCGCGCTATGATGAAGCTGGCGGGCAGGGCTATGGCGAAGGAGCCGAAGGCGCGCAGGGCCAGCACCGCGCCTATATCGGCCTCGCCGAAGCCCAGGCTCTTGAGATAGAGGTTGAGGAGCAGCTGCAGCATATTGCTGCCTATGCCCAAGAGGAAACTGCCCAACAGGAAGAGCCTGGCATTGCCCGAGAAGAGCCTGAAGGCGGAGCGGTATTCCTTATAGAGCGAGCCCAGGAAGCGCATTAGCGGGCGCTGGGGGTATTGAGTATCGTGTTAATGAAGGTGACGAGCACGTGGAGGGCGCTGTCGTTGGCGCCGCCCTCGGGTATGATGATGTCGGCGAAATGCTTCGTGGGCTCTATGAACTGGAAGTGGCCCGGCCGCACCACGTTGAGGTACTGCTCGATGACGGAATCCACGGTGCGGCCCCGTTCCTTTATATCGCGGGTGAGCCGGCGTATGAAGCGTATATCGTCGGGCGTATCGACGAAGATCTTAAGGTCGATGAGGTCGCGCACCGCCTTATTGGTGAATACCATGATGCCCTCGAAGATTATCAGTTTCTTGGGCGCCACCTTGACGGTATCCTCGGCGCGGCGATGGTGCACGAAGTCGTAGGTGGGCATGTCTACGCCTTCCAGGCGCTTGAGCGCCGATAGCTGGGACCAGAGCAGCTCGTTGTCGAAGGCGTCGGGGTGGTCGAAGTTAAAGGCCGTTATGTTCGAGTTCGATATGTACTCGGCAGATTTATAGTAATTGTCCTGCGGTATGAAGACGAAATCGGATACCAGTTCGGATATCTTGCGCACGATAGTCGTCTTGCCTGAGCCCGAGCCGCCGCATATGCCGATGATTTTTGCTTCTGCCATGGCGCCGAGCATAGCACGCCGCGCGAGCCTTGTGAACGGGCTTCAGCGTTTGCGGCGCCTCGTGCCTAGGAGGCCGCGCACGGCCTGCCTGCCCAGCTCCCTGCCCGCGGCGCTCAGGGCAAGCCGCGCGAGCTCAGCGGCAAAGGATCCCGCCGTGTCGGCGTAAGATCCCGCCGTGTCGGCGTATGATCCCTGCGATGCCGCGGAGCGCGCGCCTGTCACCCGCCGGCTAGCGTCGCGGCCATGCGAGCCGCCGCGAGCGCCGGGGGCATAGCCGGTAGGCGACTCGTCTTCGTAACCGTTCTGGCCGCTATCTAGAAGGGGGAAGCCCCGCAGCTCCGCCTCTATCTCCTCGATGGTGGGTTCGCGCGCGGCGGCCGCTTGTGCCCGCCCGAAAGAGGGGGGAGGCGCCGTCCCGGAAGCGGGGGAGGTCGCGGCGCCGGAGCCTTCAAGCTCAAGCCCTATGCTGCGCTTCAGGATTTCGCGCGCTGAATCCCGGTCTATGGGCTTGTCGTAGCGGGCGCCTAGGGGCGAGGCGGCCATGAGGGCGGCGCGCTCCGCCGGGCTAAGGGCGCCTACGCGCGAGGCCGGCGGCACCACGCGCACGCGCTCCGCCGGCGTGGGCCTGCCTTCGGCGTCCAGGAAGGATACGAGGGCCTCGCCCACGCCGAGCTCCGTTATGGCGGCGGCCGCGTCCAGCGCGGGGTTGGGCCGTAGGCCGTTGGCTATGGAGTCGAGGGCCTTCCTGTCGTTGGGCGTATAGGCGCGCAGGGCATGGTGCACCCGGTTGCCCAGCTGCCCGAGCACCGATTCAGGAAGGTCCAAGGGGCTTTGGGTCACCAGCCATAGCCCCACGCCCTTGGAACGAACCAGCCTGGCCGTGCGCTCCACGGCGTCGACGAGGGCCTTAGGCGCGTCGTCGAAGAGGAGATGGGCCTCGTCGATGAGCAGGATGAGCTTGGGCTTGGCCAGGTCTCCCGCCTCGGGCAATTCCTCGAAGAGCTCGCCAAGGAGGTGCAGGAGCACGGTGGCGTAGAGCGCTGGCTCGGCCATGAGGCCCTCGGCCGCCACCACGCTCACGATGCCCCGTCCATCGGGCGCCGTGCGGATCAAATCGGGCATATCCAAGGCTGGTTCGCCGAAAAAACGCCCGGCGCCCGTATCCTCGAGCACCAGCACGGAGCGCTGTATGGCGCCGAGCGTGGCCGAAGATAAGAGGCCGTAGGCCGCCTTAAGCGCGGCTGCGTTTTCCGAGGCCCAGCCCACGAGTGCGCGCAGGTCGGCCAGGTCCAGCACGGGCAGGGACTTCTCGTCGGCTATGCGAAAGAGCAGGCGCAGGGTATCGGCCTGGACGTCCTTGAGGCCAAGGAGGCGGGCCATGAGCAGAGGCCCCAGGTCGCATACCGTGGCCCGGAGCGGATGGCCCAGCGATCCGGCCACGTCCCAGAAGGCCGCGGGGCAGGCGCGCCAGGCGGGCTTTTCGAGCCCCAGCTTGGCGAAGGCCCCGGCTATCTTGGCGTCGCCGCTGCCCGCCGCCGCTATGCCGGACAGGTCGCCCTTTATGTCGCAGCAGAGCACGGGCACGCCCGCCTCGGAAAAGCCCTGCGCCAGAGCCTGCAGGGTCACGGTCTTGCCCGTGCCCGTAGCGCCGGTAACCAGGCCATGCCTCGTGGCCATGGACAGCTCCAGGGCGAGTTCTTTAAGCGAAGCGCTGATGCGGCAGAGCGGGAGAGAGCTGGACATGGCGAGCCTCCTTGGCGCTAGTCTATCTAGTATACGCCGCGCTCCGCATTCCGGCGCGAGGCGTGCGGGCAGGGCGGGCCTTAGGACAGGCTCTGGCCCCAGCGCTCCTTGAAGGCCGTCTCGCCCAGGCCCTTTCGCTGCCTCTCGCCCTTATCGCGCTCGATTTGCCAATCTTTAAGCAGGGCGCCGTCTTTCGAGTCGGGGTCGCCCTTAAGGGCCATGACGATGAGCGTTATCAGGATAAAATCGGCCGGTATGCCCAGGGCCGCCTTGGCCTTCTTGGGGCTATATCCGGCGATAGGATGGGCGACGATGCCTTCGGCGCTGGCCTGCGCCATCATGGCCATGGCAGAGAGGCCAGCGTCGAAGAGCGCGTAGTCCCTGCCTTCGTCCTGCCTGCAATCGTCGCTCTCCCGGACTGCCAGCGCGATTATGGCGGGCGCGCGGGAAGCCCAGGCATTGCCTTCGGCCAAGCTGGCCTTAAGGGCCTCAAGGCTCTCTCCGCTGGACACCACGACGCGCCAGGGCTGATTGTTGTAGCAGGATGGAGCCAGCGTGCCAGCCCGCACGATGCGTTCCAAGGCGTTTTCCGGCAATGGGGCGTCCGATATGGCCCGATAAGCCCGTCGCTCGCTTAGCTCTCGCATGATTTCCATGATTCACTCCCTTTCGCGCGCCGTAGACAGGCGCTCTAGCATACGTTCCGCTTCGTCTATGTCTTCGTCAGGCGTGGAAGCGCCGGCCGTAAGGCCTACGCGCTCGTAGCCTGCCAGTTCGGCAGGCAGATCCTTAGGGTCCTCCACGAGCCAGCAGGGCTTGCCCCTGTCCCGCGCAAGCTCGGCCAAACGCCGTGAGTTCGCGGAATTGGCTCCGCCTATGACGACGATGGCGTCGACTTGCCCGCACAGGCTCTCGAGCGCTTCCTGCCTGTCTGCGGTGGCGGCGCATATGCCCCCGCGCGCTTTGAGCGCAGGGTACGCGGAGAGGAGGCTCGCGCGTATGGCCTCGTATTCTTTTTTTGACAGGGTGGTCTGCGCTATCAATGCCAGCGGCGCTTTGACGTTAAGCTCCGCGGCTTCATGGGGGTCAGATACGATGACCGAGCCAGGCGCGTAGGCCGCTACGCCCAGCGTTTCGCCATGGCCCCGGTCGCCCGCCACGACGACCGTGTATCCTTTCGCGGCGGCTGCGGCGGCGGCCGCCTGATTGGCGCGTACCTTGGGGCAGGTGGCGTCGACGATGCGCGCGCCCGCTCTCTCCAGGCGAAGTATCGTGTCCGGGGCCGCCCCATGGGAGCGAATAATCACCAGGGAGCCTTTCGCTATGCTTTCGATGGATACTTCGTCGAGGAGTATGGCCCCAAGGGCCTTGAGCCTCTGGCTTACCCGGCCGTTATGCACCAGCTCCCCAAGCAGGTATACGGGCGGGCCTTTAGCCATCGCCTCCAGCGCCAGATTCAATGCACGGCGCACCCCGGGGCAAAAGCCTAAGCTCTGGGCTCGTACGATCTTCATAAGCTTACTGTACCCCATAAAGCCGAGCCCGTCACCGTATGGATTCCTTATGCAGTCCGTATGCGACCTTTATGCAAGCTGCGCAAAGTTCATTGTCCAGGGCCGGCGAGGCGTAGTATAATCGTCATTCCTTCGCGTTCAGGGCGGACCAGGCAAGGGGCCGGGCATTGGGCGCTTAAGGGCAGAGAAAGCGCGCGTTCAAGGAAGGTACCATATGAGCAGGAAGACTATCGTCGTAGCCCTCGGAGGCAACGCCCTTATCGAGGAAGGCACCAAGGGCACTATCGAAGAGCAGTTCGAAAACACCCGCAAGAGCATGGCCGCCATCGTAGGGCTGATAAAAGAAGGCCACCACGTCGTGCTCAGCCACGGCAACGGCCCCCAGGCCGGCGTCCACCTCATACGCAACGAGGCCGGCTCCAGCCAGGTGCCCCCCTCGACGCTCAACGTGATCGTCGCGGACACCCAGGGCTCCATAGGCTACATGATACAGCAGTCCCTGATGAACGCCCTGGTCAAGGCAGGCATCAAAAAAGACGTGGTAACCGTCGTTACCCAGGTGGTGGTGGACAAGAACGACCCCTCCATGCAGAACCCCAGCAAGTACGTAGGCCCCTTCTTCAAGGAAGCCGACCTTGTGGCCTGCAGGGCCAAGGGTTGGGTAATGAAGGAAGACCCGGGCCGCGGTTACCGCAGGGTAGTGGCCAGCCCCATTCCCACCGACGTGGTAGAAAAAGAGACGATACACGAGCTCCTTAAGAACAATAAAGTCGTGATAGCGGTGGGCGGCGGCGGCGTGCCCGTGTGCCGCAATCCCGACGGCACCCTTGAAGGCGTTGACGCCGTGATCGACAAGGACCGCGCCAGCGCCCTGCTCGCCAGCCAGATAAGCGCGGACGAGCTCCTCATACTGACCGGCGTGGACAAGGTAGCCATCAACTTCAAGAAACCCGATATGAAGGTGCTGGACTCCATGACCGTGGCCGAGGCCGAGCGCTACATGGCCGAAGGCCAGTTTCCCAAGGGCTCCATGGGACCCAAGATAGAGGCTGCCGTTGATTTTATCAAGCTCGGCGGCAAACTCGTCGTAATAACGAGCCTAGAGAAGGCTCAGGAAGCCGTGGACGGCAAAGCCGGCACCAGGGTCGTGCGCTAAGCGAGCATAAGGCTACAGCTCTGGGGGGCGCGGATCCTTGTATCCGCGCCCCCGTTTTTTACCGGCTTCCTTGAAACTTGACGGTCAAGGGCATCTGTGCTACCTTGTGCCGCAATCCTTCCATTAAAGGACATTTACTATGAACAGTTTATTTTCCGGCTTGAACCCCATCCAGGACGCCGGAGCCGCCAGCGCCACCGGTTCAATGCTCTCGACCGTCGTCATGTTCGGCGCGGTCTTCCTCATTTTCTACTTCATGATCATCAGGCCCCAGAACAAGAAGCAGAAGGCCATGCAGAAGATGATCGGCGCCGTCAAGAAGGGCGACAAGGTCGTTACCATCGGCGGTATCCACGGCACCGTCCACTCCGTAAAGGATAAGACCGTCGTGATCAAGGTCGATGATTCTTCTCGCATAGAGTTTTCCAAGTCCGCCCTCGCTTCCGTCGACGCCCAGGGAGACTCCGCGGAGTCCGCTCCCGCCGACGCCAAGCAAGAAGCGTCTAAGTAAGCGCTGCGCCGCGGCTTAGGGCAAAGAGGCCCGGCCACGGCGCGACCCTACCCCCCATCTCGACAGCACCGGAGTCAGAGCATGAATAAAACCAAGCGATTCCTCATCGTGCTCGCGGTTTTGGCCGTTGCGTTCGCTTTCCTCTTCCCCTCGATTCAGTGGTACTATCTGACGCCCCAGGAAGAGCAAACCCTCGCATTAGGCTCACGCGAAGCAATCCGCGACTATTCGTGGCGTACGGCCAGGATCGACCTTGTGGACCTGGAGTCCAGGGTCAAGGCAGGTGATGAATCAGCCTTGCCAAGCAATTTCGATGGGCTCGTAGCCAGGGCCAAGGACGCGTACAAAGAATTGCGCATGGAGGCTCCCCAGGTTTGGAGCGCCAAGGCCGTTCTCGCCGCGTTCGACAACCGGGCCGATGCCCTCCTTGAGATCGAGGATGTGTACCGCCAGAGCATACTCAAGCTCAAGCAGCTCCACGGCAACGCGGTGCAGCTGGGCTTAGACCTCTCCGGCGGTATGTCCATCGTGATACGGGCCGACCTTGAGGCGCTCGAAGAGCGCGCCGGCCGCACCCTCTCCGCCGCCGAAAAAGACGAAGCCGTCGTGCGCGCCGTGGAAGTGCTCAATGGCCGCATCGACAAGTTCGGCCTTACCGAGCCCGTCATACGACGCCAGGGCGAAGAGCGCATCTATGTCGAGATACCCGGCGCGGCCGACCCGGAGCGCATAAACAGCATAATCATGGGCAGGGGCAGGCTCGCCTTCCATATAGTCGACGAGGAAGCCACCTCACGGCTCATGCAGTACCTATCCACCAATCCCACCGGCATAGACGATCAGTACCGCGTGGCCGATCCCACCATACTGCCCGCCGGCTACGTGGCTCGCCGGTTCTACCGCAAGGACGCCTACGGCCTCGACGAGTGGACCGGGTCGTACATGGTCATCACCGAAACGCCCGGCCTTGACGGCAACTACATCGAGAGCGCCACGGTTAGCTCGGACGCCATTACCGGCCAGCCCGAAGTTCTGTTCGCCCTCGATGCCGCCGGCGGCGAGATCTTCTATCAACTGACCAGCG
>JBFZES010000364.1:0-9090 GCA_041306725.1 Spirochaetaceae bacterium
ATGAAGAGACAAGGGTTTGGATGAAAGGGCATAGGACGCCGCTGAAGGACAAGAAGGACTATGTGCCTAAGTATGCCCTGGCTTCATAGCCGCCGTAGAAAACACAAGGTTCGGGGAACTAACTACTTCTTACGCTTGGAGTTCACGAAGCGTGTAAAATCATTGATATTCTTGACGACGATCTTGTCCTGGTAAAGCTCGATGCGGCGCTGGTTGGAGAAATGGCCGAGTATGGTCTGCACGTCCGCCATGTTCATGCCTGCCCAGTGGGCGACATCGTCTACGGTTACCTTGAATTCGCGCTTGTCGCCGTCGAGTTCGGCGGCGCCTTGGTTGATAGGGCCCTGGGTTTCGTGGAGCATGAGGAAGACGTCGGCTATACGGGCCTGCGGGTCATCAAGGGTAAGGATCATGAAGCGGCGCTTCTGATCGTATATGCGTTTGGTAAAGAGCCGGAGTAGCCTTAAGGCTATCTGGGGGTTGCCCATCATGAGTATCTCGAAGTTGGCGCGATTGAACTCGAGCACTTTTACCGTATCGACGGCTATGGCGGTAGCCGAGCGCGGTGCGCCTTCAAGTATGGCCATCTCGCCGAAAATTTCCGGAGCCTGCAGTATGTCGATGTTTTTTTCTATATCGCCGACTATTTTCGTTATGCGGACGCGGCCGGCCTGGATGAGGTAGAAGCTGTCTCCCGGCTCATATTCCGAGAATATAAGCTCTCCTGGCTGGTAAGTGCGGGCGAAGCGGCTAAAGCCGGCGAGGTCGGACACGGCTAGGCTCCTCCTATTGCGTTCAGGGCCTTTTTGGACTTGATGCGGGCGCTGGAATCGTCATCGCCGGGCATGGAGAGGACCTTCTTATAAAAGCCTTGCGCCCGCGCTTTGTCGCCTTTTTTCTCCCAGCATTGCCCCATGATATAGAGTATATCGGACATGTCGGGGTGGCGCGGCGTGTTCTGGATGATCGCCGTGTAGTGCTGTATGGTAGCGTCCCATTGGGATAAGGCAAAGAGGCAGCGGCCGAGGTCGAATTCGGCCTTGGCCGAGTATTCGGGGTCACCGGAAGCGTCCGCTATGCGTTTAAATTCCTTTAGCGCTTCTTGATATTTTTCCTGGGTAAGCAGGCTCACGGCATTGTAGTAGTCTTTGGCGGCGTCAGAGAGCGCCTGGCCGCCGCTCATCGCGCTTTTAGGAGCTTCGGTTTCCGCGCTTGATACGGGTCGGGGGGCGCTTGATGGGGCGCCTGCAAGAGGAGCGGGCCCTTTGCCGTCGCCATACCGGGCTAAGGCCGTTTCTGAAGCTTCCATGAATCGGGCCGCCTGTTCGGCGACGCGGCCGGCGGGGTAGTAGGTAAGGTAGCGGCTAAATACGTAGCGCGACTGAGAGTACATGCGGTTGCGCAGGTAGTATTCGCCGGTCTTAAACAGGCCTACTTCCGCGCTTACGGCGCTGGTATTCTCCATAAGGTTCTCTACTTGTTTGTGTATCCTGCGGAGCTGATTGGAGAACACTTTGAGCATTTTTATGATGATGCGTATGTTTGACGCGGCGAATTGCTCGAATTCAGGCACGGTGAACATAAGCACGCCTGCGTCCTGGAGCACGACGGCGTTCTCTTCGCGCGGGTAGCGGCCGAGCGCGCTCTTAACGCCGAAAAACTCGCCGGTTTGGATTACCTCGCGTATGTCCTTGCCCGTTTCTATGTCATTATAGTTAAGGCTTACCCTGCCGGTTTGGAGCACGAAAATTTTATCGCCCTGGTCTCCTTGAAAGTAAATGACCGAGTTGGCGCGGTAGCTCCCTATCTTGGGCATCGTCTCCCCTCAACAATCATATAAAGATCGGCGCTTTTCATATCCTAGCCGCCCGCTCATTATAGTGCAAGTGCGCCACGCATGCCACCGCGACGAGCGTTTTCAGCATTCGAAGGGCATATAATCAAGGCGTTTTTCGAAGCCGACGGCCTTGCGTACGGAGCGATAGAGGGCGAGAGGGCTTCCCTTAACCCTCATATTCCTATCGCCAACGCGTACCGTTTCATGTTTAGGGCCCTGCATGAGCTCGGCGAAGCGTTCGTCGGCATAGACTGGCTGGCCGTCAACGGAGAGGAACTCTATATCCTCCATGTGGGCGTGGGCAAGGTTTTCATAGGGGTCTTCATGCTTAGCCTTAAGCACTAGAATATCGGCTCGTTTACCTTCGTCGAGGGTTCCTGATTTATCTTCTATACGGAAGGCCTTCGCGGGATTCGTCGTTACCATGCGGAAGATGGTCTTGGCGTCCAAGTCTTCCCCATAGAGCTTTCGGTAGGTCTCCCGGGCGAATTTCATCTCGGCAAGCAGGTTTACCGAGCCCGTATGGGTGGAGTCCGTTCCTATGGATACGTTTATGCCCGCTTTGAGTATCTTGCGTATCTTGCAGGTGGCGTTGAACATGAAGAGGTTTGAGGCGGGGCACCAGGATATCGAGGCGCCGGCTTTCGCGGCCTTCGCGATATCTTCGTCTGAAAAGCCTATGCAATGGATGAACACGTCCTTGTCGTCAAGGCAGCCCATGCGCTCGAGTATGCCCACGCCGTCCTGCGCTTCCAGGTCGAAGCCTTCCTCAAGGTGGGTAATGAAGGGCCAGTTTTTCTCCACGGCCATGTCATGTTCGACCTTGACGCCTTTGCCCCATTTAAGGTCATAGGAGGAGCATTCATGGGCAAGCGTGTACTCTTTTATCACGCGTATGGGAAGAAAGGGTATATAGGGATCGTTGATTTCGTGGGGGAAATGGTCATTGACGGTAGCTACGCCAGAGAAAAGGTTTTTATAGGCGGACAGGTAGTACATGGTATCGACGCTGAGGTTGGCGCGCTCTTCATAGACGGATGAAGATTTTAAGTCGGCGTCCCAATAGGACCAATTGAGGTAGAACCGGCCCTTTTTAGGGCCGACCCGAGGCAGGTAATTGCCCCTCATGTGGTCGTGGATATTGATGAGGGCCGGATATATATATGATGCGCCGCCGAGATCGAAGCTCGAGCCCTTGCCGTTGGCAGAACTCAGGCTTGTCCCGGAGACAGACACTGAGCCTTTGTGCTTAATGCTCGTGCCGGATACGATTTCGGCGTTCGCGAGCGTAAAATGCGCCACTGTCGTCCATCCTTACTCGAACCATAGGATTCGATTTTGCTTATGCTTTTTCATTGTCGGCAATAAAGCCATGAAAATAAAGGGTTAGTGCCTCTGCCGCCTTAGTCGGGCAACGGGCTTTCCAGCCCCGTCTCCATCGAAAAAACGAGCCATAAAGCCTAGATTATTCGCGGCTCTTGCCTTATTATAGGCTATGTATTTACAAATTACCGTAAAGCCGGGCTATATCCTAAGGATTCAGAACTAATGATCAATATACGCGAATATGAATTGTTAACCCTTGAAACGGGTGCGTACCGGGATATTGAGCTGGATATACTCAAGGAAACGCTGGCAGCCTGGAAAGAGAGCCCCGGCAAGCCCTACGAGCTTATAGAACTGCGGGACGGGCGCGTGCTGGCGGGCTTTTGCCTGTTCTACCGCTCGCCTAATACCGAATATACTTTCGATATACATACCTTCGTCGTAGGCAGGGACTACAGGAATAAGGCCGTCGGGCCGCGACTCTTGGAGCTTCTCGACGATGAGATAGTCCGACGCGAACGTTATGCCGTGGTACGGGTGGAAACGTCGCGCCTTAAGGAAAGCGCTATTGGCGAAAGCTTTTTCAATACGAATAGCTTCCAGACCATAGGCCATATTCCTGGCTTCTATGAGCTCGATAACGATTACTATATCTATGTTCGTTCCGTATCCGCCCTTGCCCGCGCCGCGGCTTCCGAACAAATGACCCCTCCTGAGTCTCCTCTTGAATAGGTGACCTTGTCCGTATGGCCTTTGTAGCAAGGTTAATCCTCTACTAGTTCCACGAAGCTTGTGTTTGAGTCTGCGGATACGCTTGCCCTAGCGGCATCGCGAGTTGAATAATGCTATTGGCTGTATCGATTACCCCAGAGACACAAGCTTCGAGGAACTAATTATGCCTTGCCCTGCGGGCCTTGCGCGTATAGTATCCTTGTTCATACTGGTGAACGACACGGAGTGCGGGTATGGACGAAATAAGCAGAAAACCTCAGGTAAACGCCGATTTTGAGCGGGCTTGGGAGCTGGTGGCCCGCCTGCGGTCCGCTATAGCGCAGCGCATAGTAGGCAAGCGCGATATCGTGGACGGCATACTCGCGGCCTTTATGTCCGACGGGCACGTGCTGCTCGAGGGCGTGCCCGGCCTGGCCAAAACCCTGGCCGTGCGGGTTTTCGCCGCCGCGGCCCAGCTTAGCTACCGCCGTATACAGTTTACTCCCGACCTTCTTCCCGGCGATATAACCGGTTCTTTGTTCTATGACGCCGCCGGCGCCCGCTTCGTGCCCCGCAAAGGCCCTGTTTTCGCCAATATCGTGCTTGCCGACGAGATTAATCGCGCCCCCGCGAAGGTTCAATCCGCGCTGCTCGAGGCTATGGAGGAGAAGCAGGTGACCATGGGCGACGCGAGTTTAGCCCTGCCGCAGCCGTTTTTCGTGCTCGCCACACAGAACCCCATCGAGCATGAAGGCACCTTTCGCCTGCCCGAGGCGCAATTGGACCGCTTTATGCTGAAGCTGCTTACCGATTACCCCGACGAGGAAGAAGAACTCCAGATAGTGCTCGCGAACGCCGACCGCGCCGCTTCAGCGTCATTGGACGATATACGGCCGGTCATGACACCTTCGGACGTGGATTGCCTTAAGGCCGCAGCCAAGGCCGTGCGCTTTGAGCGAGACGCCGCCGCCTACGCCGTAGCGCTTATCCGGGCATCGCGGCCCCAGGATACGGCTTCGGCGCCGCAGGCATTGCGCGAGCTGCGCCGCTATATTGAGTTCGGGGCCAGCCCGAGGGCCTCGCTGTCGCTATACCGGGCCGCACGGGCGGGCGCGGTGCTCGATGGCAGGGATTTCGTGCTGCCCGATGACGTGAAGAAGGCCGCGCCGGCCGTGCTGAGGCATCGCATAGTGCCTTCGTATGAGGCCGAGGCCGAGCGCATAAGCGCCGAGGCCATAGTGCGGGGCATAGTGCAGGCGGTGGCAGTACCCTGATGGACCTGGAAGAGCGTAAACGAAGCATACGCAAGCTCGTATTCGCCTCAAGCGCCTTGTCCCGCGCCTTGCTGGCGGGAGATTTCCGCTCGTCCTTCAAGGGGCGGGGCATGGATTTCGACGGCCTCCGGGAATACGGGGTCGAGGACGATGCCCTGCGCATCGACTGGAACGCCAGTTCCCGCTTAGGCCGTCCCTATGTCAAGACCTACCGCGACGACCGCAATCTCTCCGTATATATCGTCATCGACGAGTCCGCGTCCATGGACTTCGGCGAAGGCGGGGCTAAGGCCGAGCGGGCCGCCCTGGCCGCCTCGCTTATAGCCTACGCCTGTTCGCTCAACGGCGTGCGCGTTGGAGCGCTTTTCTTCGGCGGCGATGGCCTTGAGCACCGCGAGCCCTCCTCCGGCGGCAGGGCGGCCCTCGCGCTCATGGAGCGTATAGCGGAGGGGCGCGGCGGAGACGGAAGGGGATCGGAGCTTGGCGCCGCCCTCGAGGCGGCCTCTTCCTACCTGAAGCGGCGCAGCCTCGTGCTCGTCATTAGCGATTTCGATATGGAAGGCTATGCCTTGCCCTTGGCCGTGCTTGCGCGCAGGCATGACCTGGCCGCCCTGCTCGTACGGGACAAGAAGGGGCGGCAGGCGGGCCTGCCCCCCTTCTGCGTACGGGCCGTGGACGCGGAATCCGGCAGGAGCGCGCTTGCCTTCGGCTCTTCGCGCGCGTACCGTGAGGGCTTGGAACGGGCCGCAAAGACGCAGCGCCTGGCCCTGCTGGCCGCCGTAGCGGCGGCGCGCGTGCCATTTTTAGAGCTTGGGCCCGATACGGACATAGCGCACGCCCTTATAGAGTTTTTCTCAAAAGCCCGGAGGCGCGCGTGAGTAGATCGATCCGGCTCCGCGCCGCCCTTGCCGTTTTCCTCATCGCCTGCGCCCCGTCGTCCTTCGCGGAAGTGCGGGTGCTCGGCGTGGAGTTCGATCCTCCGGAATTCACCGTAGGGCAGGAAGTGACGATGAGCCTAAGCTGGGACGCCGCCGGAGAGCGCTGGCTGCCCGAGCGCATAAGCGAGGGCTTGCCGGTTTCCGCTACCGGGCCGAGCCTGCTCTGGGCCGAGACCTTTGAGCGCCGCGGCAGGCCGGTGCTGTCCGTGCGCTTCATAGCCTGGCAGGCGGGGACGAGCGCCTTGCCGGCCCTGAGCCTGAGCGGCAGGGAGTTTCCGTCCGTTTCCCTTGAGGCCGCGTCCCTGCTCGATAGCCTAGGCAGGGCGGCGCCCGAGCCATTGGCGCAATTGGAGCCGAGCGGCTTGCGTTCCCGCCTCTACCTATTCGCCGGGGCCGTCCTCGCCCTGGGGCTTTTCGCGCTGTTCGCCGCGCTTAAGCTCCTTCCCTGGCTACGCGCCCTCTTGGCGCATTGGGCCTTCCTGCGCGCCCGCAAGGAATTCGACGGCGTCCTTGCGTATCTCCGGGAAGCCGGCGAACAGGGCGCGGACGCGTGGGCCGTGCTTGCGCGCGCGCTGAAGCGCTATCTGGGCTCCCGCTCCTCCGTGGATTTCCTGCCGCTTACCTCAGGCGAGATAGCCTCCTTGCCGCTCGACAGGGTAGCGGGTGGGGTGCTTCCCGACGCTGCCGCCATATTGAGCGCCGGGGATTACCTGCGCTTCGGAGCCCGGGAGGCCGGCGACCTGTTCGGGGCGCTTGATCTCGCGTCGGCGCTTGCGGACAGGCTCGAGGCGGCCATAGCGGATCAAGCCAAGCTGAAGCGGGAGGCGCGGCCATGATAGCCTTCGAGCAGCCGGGCGTTCTAGGCATAGCGCTGGCCTTGCCGCTCTTCGCCGCCTACGCGTTCCTGTCCAGGAAGCGGGGCGGGAGCGGCACGAGGCTGCCTCTGCAGCCGTGGAAGGGCAATAGCCCGGCCGACGCGGGGCTGGCCTGGCGCTTAGCCTATGCCGTTTCGCTCGCGGCCGGCGCTCTCGGCTGGCTGAGCATAGCCGCGGCGGCGGCCGGCCCCGCGCTGGTGGTAGAGCGGGAACTGAGCGTCTATTCCGATTTGGATATAGTCTTTGCCCTCGATGTGTCGCCGAGCATGGCCGCCATGGATATCGAGCCTACGCGCCTTGAAGGGGCCGTAGCCATACTGCGGGGCCTCTTGCCTCTCGGCTCTGCGGAAGCGGGGGCGGGTAGCCTTCGCGGGGCCGCGCTCGGCCTCGTGGGCTTCGGCGCCAACGCCGCCTTGCTGTGCCCGCCTACCACGGACTATCGGAGCTTCGACGGCGCGCTGGGGCTATTGAAGCCCGGGCTGCTCGGCGACGGCACCGCCGTGGGCCAGGGGCTCGCCTTGGGCCTGCGGCACGCGCTCGCGGGAGCGGGCCGCAAGAAGGCGCTCGTGCTGATCACCGACGGCGAGGACAACGCGGGCGTGATCCATCCCCTGGACGCGGCGTCGCTCCTCAAGCGCAGCGGCGTGAGCCTCGTCGTGCTCGGCATAGGATCCAAGGGCGACGCGCCTATCGAGTACGTGAACCCGGCCACCGGCGAGCGTCTATCGGGATCCTACCGGAGCGCCTTCGACGACGCGGCCCTCATAGCGATAGCCTCAGAGGCTAACGGACTTTATGCCGCCGCCCCCGACGCGCTCTCGTTGGAACGGGCCTTAGCGCGGGTGGCGAGCGTAGCCGGCCTGGAACCTAAGCCGCTGCCTATACTGCATACCGAGCGCGTGTCGCTCGCCGGCCACTTTAGCGCCGTAGGCATGGCCGCCCTTGCCCTGGCCTGGCTCATCAGGCGGCTGCTGCTTGGGGGCGTAGCCTGATGGCCGGCGATATACGCTATCTCGCGCTGCTCGCGGCCTTGGTACCTTACCTGCTCTTGGAGCTGCGCTGGCTCAGGCTCGCCTCCAGGCAGGGCATTCCCTCTTGGCATGGCTATGTGAGGCGCCGAACCCTGGCCATGGCCGCCATGGCCCTCTCCTGGACCTTAGTTACGCTCACCCTGGCAGGCATGGGCAGGAGCGTACGCTATATACCCGAGCGCGTAAGCGAGGCGCAGATCGATGTCCTCGTGGACGTTTCCAATTCCATGCTTTCGCGCGGAACGGGGCTTAGCCGCCTTGAGTCTTCCATCGACATGATCAGGAAGCTTACGGCGGTCCAGGCGGATATCCGTTGGCGCTTAGTGGCCTTCAAGGGCGCGGCCCTAACCTTAAGCCCGGCGAGTTACGATCTTTTGGCTTTTAGCGCCGCGCTTAACTGGCTTGGGCCGGCCGTCATGGACGCGCCGGGTTCGGATATCGGCAGGGCTCTCGCGGCGCTAGGCTCCAGTCAGCCCGGCGTCGCCCAGCTAGCCCTGGTATTCAGCGACGGCAACGATACCGGCGGCCAGGCGCGCGCCGCCGCGGCTAAGCTCGGCGCCGCCGGCCTGCCCTGCGTTTTCATAGGAGCCGGCGGCGAAGAGGCCGCCGCGGTGGTCGACGAGTTAGGCGCGCCTATACTCGACGAGCGCGGCGAGCCGCTCTTCCTTGCCCTCAACCGCAAGGCCATGGAGGATTGGGCGCGCGCCGCCGGGTCCAGCTTCGTCGCCCTGGACGATCCGGGAAGCTTTAGCGCTTTGAGCGCCATGCTGGATGAGGCCGCCGGGTCGCGGGGCGGCTGGAAGACTCGGCGCGTGCAAAGCGATCATGCTCCCTATCTATCCGCGTTGGCCCTGTTTTTTTTAAGTTGCGGCATAGCCCTGGGCCTTCCGCCCCTGGCGGGGCGCAGGAAAGGACGGCGCGACGATGCGTAAAGATACGCCGAGCCCTGGCGCGGGAAGAGCCCGCTCCCGTCGCGCCGCCCGCTTCAGGTCCGCCCTTCTTGTTTCGGCGGCGCTCTTCCTTTTGGCCTCCTGCGGGCGTATTGCCGACGGCGTTGCCATAGTGGAGGCGAACAGGGACTTCGAGGCCGGAAGGATA
>JBFZES010000365.1:0-9204 GCA_041306725.1 Spirochaetaceae bacterium
ATGAAGAGACAAGGGTTTGGATGAAAGAGCATAGGACGCCGCTGAAGGACAAGAAGGACTATGTGCCTAAGTATGCCCTGGCTTCATAGCCGCCGTAAAAAACACAAGGTTCGGGGAACTAGTTAAGGCTTTACCGTGATGCGGCTTGCGGTTATCATGGGCGGGTATGCCGCGCCGCGCCGCACCGCTTATAGCCTTGATCCTACTCTTAAACTGGGCGCAGCTCCTTTCTGCCCAGGATGCGCCGCCGAACCAGGAGGAGGCCACGCCCCCGGCAGAATCCGCCGAGGCGAATGAAGCGCAGGAGCTGGACCTTTTCCTTCAAACCCTGCCCTTCGACATAGCCAGCACCGACTATTACGGCCTCGTAGCCTGGCTTCGGTCCCTCGGCCTCTCAGAGGCAGGCGGCGTCGATGACTTGCGCGGGCGGCTTTACGGGCATTATGGGGTGCAGGCGCCGTCAGTCGCCGCTTCGAAGCGCACTATGGTCGTGGAATCGGCCGACGAAAGCCGATACCTGAGCGCCGCTTCGGGCGCTGACGCCAGCGTCCTCTTCTCGGGCGGGGTCGTGCTATCGATAAAGGATGACGAAAGCGGCGAGACCATTCGCCTTATGGCCGACTTCGTGCGCCTCAACCGCGACGCCAATCTGCTCTTCGCTCGCGGCAACGTGAGCTTCGAGCGCAAGCGGCCCGACGGCACGGAATACTTCGTGGGAGAAGTCCTGGAAATAGACCTCGATGCGCAGAGCGGACTTTTCCTCGAGGGGCAGAGCGCCAGGGGCGAGGGTGAAGAGCGGCTCAGCTTCCGCGCCGACGATATACAGAGCAAGGGCTCGGGCGTGCTCGTGCTCACTGATGGCCAGATTAGCTCATGCGAGGAGGAGTATCCCCACTATTCCATACGGGCGTCCAAGATATGGATACTCGGCGGCAACGAGTGGGCCATGCTCAATGCCACCCTGTCGGTCGGCGAGATACCGGTGCTCTATCTGCCCTTCTTCTATTACCCCGGCGAGGAACTCGTCTTCCATCCCGTCTTTGGCCTTGAAGACCGCCGAGGCCGTTTCGTGCAGACGACCACCTATATCGTGGGCGAGAAGAGCAAGCAAGAAGCGTCCATCAGCCTCTTTAAGCTTAGCGACGGGGGCGCCGACTATGAGCGCGAGCTGCGCGGGGTGTTCCTCCGCAGTACCGACGAGAGGAAAAGGGACGCAGGCAGCGATTTTGTCAAGATCTTCGCCGACATCTATACGAGCCTCGGCTACTTCGCCGGTACTCAGGCAAAACTAGACAAGCTCGGTCCCTTCTCCTCTTTGAGCGCCGCGCTGGGCCTCGGCGTAAGCCGTTCGATATTTCCTTCGGGCTTCGTATACACGCCCTTCGTGGAGGCCGGCGGGTATGAGAGCGTGTGGAACGGCTCGTACTTCCTGGGCTTTGAGCTTCCGCTCCGCTTCGGCTTCGATCTAAATACCCGCTTGAGCGTAGGCCCGGTGAGCCTTACCCTAAGCCTGCCCCTGTATAGCGATCCGTATTTCGAGCAGGATTTCCTCAAGCGCTCGGAGCACATGGACTGGTTCTCCTTTATGAGCCCCGATGCCCCGCTTGATGCTCCCGGCGCGCGCTCTTCCTTCGTCGATAGAATAGACGGGACGTGGTCGCTGCCTGCGGCTTCGCTGCCGGCCTGGCTCAATAGCCTCAGCGTGTCGAGGCTGTCGAGCTCCCTTGCCTGGGCATCGAAGGACGGCATAGCGCCGCTAGGGGTATTTGAGCGGCAACTCTACGATGCCGACCCCGGCCGGCGTTTTTTCTATCCTGATCAGCTTACCTACCTCGACCTTACCGCCTCGCTGTCCGGCACGATCTTTTCGTATGGCGGAGGGGCACGGTCCGCGGAAGGCTCCGCCCAGGCCGGCGCCGGCGGGAGCCTCCTGCCCGGGCTTGCTAAGCCCTGGGCTGAGGCATCCGCTGCCGAGGCCACGGCTCCCGAAACGCGGGGCGAAGGGGCGGAAGCTCAGCCTTCCGCGGCCGGCTTCATACTGCCTGAGCTGATTCCCGCGGCCCCCGCCCCGACGCTGAAGGCCGACAGCGCGAGCCTGAGCTGGCAGCTATCGCCGAGCGGGCGCTGGGACCGCCGTTTCAAGAGCGCCGATTGGAAGGAACCCGAGGATGTGGACTGGGATCCGCTCTACGAGCTCTATAACGCGCGCTTATCGGGCGCGCTGAATTTCAACGCCGAGCTCTTCGGAGGGCAATTCGGCAGCAAGCTGTCGCTGTCGGCGAGCACGCAGGTTCAGGAGCGCCCCATTAGCAACGACGCGAGCCTTGCCGCCGCATGGGCCTTGCAGGACGCGCAGTACCGCAATGATAAGCTCGGCGCTTCGCTTGGATTGCGCGGCTCCCCCTTCCTCTCCTCCTGGCTGTGGTCGGCAAGCTTCCTAAGCTACGATATCGACGCTTCGCTCTACGACTACGCCTTCGCCGGCATGGCGGGAGAGCTGCCTGAGTATGACGCGCAGTATCCCGCATGGAACGCGGAGCGCATCAAGAACCACGCCCTGGGGCTTAAGCTCAGCGCTCAGCCCGCGGGGCTCGCCCAGAGCCTTTCCCTTCAGGCGAGCCTGCCGCCCCTCAACGAATCCTATACGGCCAAGCTTGACTTGAATATCGACCTGGCCAGCATCAGCGCCCAGCTGCGCTACTATAGGCCCACAGCGGATGCCGATTTTATATGGAGCCCCCTTTCGAGCCGGCTCAGCCTCGGCAAGGCGCCATGGCCGGTGCTCAGCTCCAGCTTTATTTGGGATACGGCGCTCTCTCGTCCTAGTTCCTTAAGCAATCGCCTGGGCTGGGGCAGCTTCGCGGCCGATTTCAATATGCGGAGGGCCCAACCCTATACCCTGGACGAGATAAACGGCTGGCAAGCGGGGGCCGAAGCCTTTCTTCCGGCCGAAGCCCAGCTGAGCGTAAACGAGAGCTGGGCGCCCCCGCCCGTATGGAAGAACCGCATAGCCTGGTCCTTGAAGGCAAGCGCCACTGCGAGGCAGAGCTTCTTGCGCTTTACCGATTCGTACATGGACTTCAGCGCGGGCTTCAGCCTTGCTATCCATGAATTCCTCGAGCTGAGCTTCTCCTCCACGTCGCGCAACTCGTCGCTTTGGCGCTACTACCCCGGAGCCTTTGCTTTGCCGAGCGGCATATCGGTAGAGCCGGTCAATCCCCTCGTCGATATCGCCAAATCCTTTAATTTCTTCAACCGGGCGGACCGAGAGGCCGCGCTCTTTAAGCTCAAGGCGCTTTCGTTCAAGGCCGTCCATAGGCTGCACGACTGGGACCTGAGCATGGACCTTACCCTAAATCCGGTACTGAGCGGCAGTAACAGCTATGAATTCCTGCCCTCGGTAACGGTATTGCTGGCGTGGCGCAGCGTTCCTGAAATAAAGACTTCCTATAAGCTGGAGAACGATGAAGAGAGCTGGGACTAGGCTTCCTTGATTTTTTCCGGCCAAGAGGGTAGGATTCCCTCAAACGAGGTACGTTTGCCAGAACCCGCCGGGATAGCGCTAGAGGATACGAGGCTCTTAGCCGACGTATGCGGCGCCAATGATTATAATCTCCGCATATTCGAGCGCCTTTTAGGCAGCAGGGTATTCACGAGGGGAAACGAGCTCTTGCTCGATTCTCCGGATCCCTGCGCCCGGGGGCTTTTCGTGTCCCTCGTCACGCAGTTGCTCGAGGCCATTGCGGAAGGCATGCCAGCCTCTCCCGACCTCATCACGGCCATACACGCGAGCCTTACCCCTATGGGCGACTCTCCTTCCGCGCGGGCCATGGCCGCGGGGGATCAATCTTGCGCCGACTTTTTCCGGGAAGCCGCCGTGCAGGTGCCCGGGGCCTTCGGCAAGGTGTATCCGCGCACGGCCAACCAGGCGCTCCTTTTGCGGGGCATGTCCAGCCACGATATAAGCTTCGCGGTGGGGCCGGCAGGCACCGGCAAGACCTACCTCGCGGTAGCCTGGGCCTTGAGGGAAGTGCTTACCAAGGCCAGGCGCAAGCTCGTGCTTACGCGGCCGGTAGTCGAGGCGGGGGAGAGCCTGGGCTTCCTGCCCGGCGACCTTGCGCAGAAGATTAGCCCCTACCTGCGGCCCCTCTACGACGCCATGGAAGCGCTTTTGCCCTTCGATACGCTGCGGCGCATGGAAGACAACCATACGATAGAAATAGCCCCCCTAGCCTACATGAGGGGACGCAGCCTTAACCACTGCGTGGTCATACTCGACGAGGCCCAGAACGCCACCAAGGAACAGATGAAAATGTTCCTTACGCGCCTAGGCGAAGGATCCGCCGCCATCGTAACCGGCGACCTTACCCAGGTGGACCTGCCGCGCAAAGGGGATTCGGGCCTCGCGCACGCCCTGTCCATACTCGGCGGCATCGACGATATTTTCGTGTGCAGGCTAGACGGCCGCGACGTCGTGCGCAATCCCATAGTCAGGAAGATAATTGAAGCCTATGAATCCGAGCGATAATATGAGGCCCCGCCTGCCGCGGCTCAGGTCACTCCTGCGCGATACGCGCCAGGAGGATCGCTTCCGCCTGTCCGCGCTGGCCGGCGCTTTTGCCCTTACCCTGGCCGCCTTTGTCCTGCTTGGCGGCACGAGCCGCTCCTCAAAGCTCGCGGGCTTCGAGGCCGGCAAGGTGGCGGAAAGGGACGTCATAGCGGAGCTGGACGTGGTATACGTGGACGCCGTAGCCACGGCGCTGCGCATAGAGGCGGAAAAACGCCTCGTGCCGGCCGTATTCGTCGTCGACGACGCTACCAGCAAGGCTATAGTCGATGAATTCGAGCTCTTTAAGCAGGCTTTCCTCGGCTACGTGGCGCAGAATGCCGGCAAGCAAATACTCCTTAGGAAGCTGGCCGTGGACTTCCCGCGCCTAGCGCTGACCGAGCTGCCGCAGCGCTTGGCCGACTATCCCATACCGGGAAACGCCTTCGCCCAGGCTTCCGCGGTATTGAAGCTGGTGCTCGGGGCCGGCGTCGCGGCCATGCCCGCTGAGGGCCTGGAAAGCTACAATCCGGAGATCGTCGAGCTGCGCCGCTGGTCGAGCGGTCCCCTCATGTACGAGCAACTGCCCATAGAGAAACTCGTCAGCTCGCGCGGCATAGACGCGGCGGCGCTTGCCGCCGCGAGGAAGCTTGGCCTTACGCCCAACCTTACCGGGCTAGCCGCCGACCTTGCCGCGGCCTTTTTGCGCGAGAATGCTTATTTTGACGCGGCATTAAGCGCCAGGCGTCTCGAATCCGCGGCCGCCGCGGTAGAGCCCGTCATGCGCAGGATAAGCCGCGGAGACCGCGTCGTGCGCCGCGGCTTCATCGTTACCAGCGAGGATATGGAGAAGCTCGGCGCTTTAGAAAAGACCGGGGCAGGCTTCGATATCGTGTATATGCTCGGAGGCGCGCTCTTGCTCTCCGCGCTCTTCGCCGGCTCGTACCTGCTCCTGAAGCGCGAGGGTATGGGGCCAAATTTCCCCCGCTCGTCGTTCCTGCTCGCGCTTACCCTCGCGTGCGGCTATTTCATGCTGGCCGCCCTGGTTAATTCGCTCTATCCCGAGGGCCGCAACGGCATGATGGCCGGCTTTTTGCCTACGGCGCTCCTGTCCATACTCATAGCCATACTTTTTTATGAGCGCTTCGCGATAATTTTCACCGTTTCGCTATCCTTTGGCCTCCTCATAGCCAGCGGGCTAGACGGCGTGTCCTTCGCGCTGGCCTTAAGCTCGGGCTTAGGCGGCGTGCTGCTCGTGCGCAAAGCGGAAAAACGCATAGACCTCGTGCGCGCCGGAGCCCAGCTTGGCCTCTTGCTCTTCATCATAGGCTTCGCCCTGAGCGCCATGACGAGGGCGCTCTGGCCGGCGGCCTTCGGCGTCGCCCTGCTCTCGGCGCTCAACGGCTTCTTCTGCGCCGTGTTGGCCTTAGGCTTCCTGCCCGTGCTCGAGCAGGCTTTGAACGCGCCCACCCTGTTCCGCCTCCAGGAGCTTTCCGACTTGAACGCCCCCGCGCTTAAGCGCCTCTTGTCCGTTGCGCCAGGCACCTACAGCCATTCCATTACCGTCGCCCACCTCGCAGAGTCGGCCTGCCGCGAGATAAGCGCGGACGCGCTCCTGGCGCGCGTAGGCGCGTATTACCACGATATTGGCAAGACCGAGCAGCCCGAGTACTTCATAGAGAACCAGTCTGGTTACAACAAACACGACGAAATCAACCCCCGGCTATCCGCCACCGTGCTCCGCAGCCACGTAAAATTCGGCCTTGAGCGCGCGGAGGCCCTGCGCCTGCCCGAGTCGGTAAAGGCCATCATAGCCGAGCACCACGGCAGTTCCGTCATGGGCTATTTCTACGCTCAAGCGCTGAAAGACGCCCCGGATACCAAGGCCGAAGAGTACAGCTACCCGGGTCCCGAGCCTTCGAGCAAGGAGGCCGCGGTGGTCATGCTCGCCGATTGCGTGGAAGCGGCATCCAGGACCCTTAAGCGGCCGTCGATGTCCAAGCTCGAGCAGTTCGTCCGCGATATGGTCATGGATAAATTCGAGCAACGGCAGCTTGCGAAGTCCGCGCTGAGCTTTCATGACCTCGAGCTCATCATCAATACTTTCGTGCGCATACTCGCCGGGCATTTCCATTCGCGGATCGAGTATCCTAAAATGAGGGAAACCCAGCGATGAACAAGGTCAGCGTCAGTTCCCGCGATATGGACGAGCCTGATTGGCTGGCCAAGGCAGTGGCTTTTGCCCAGAGCGTCCTTACGCTCCTTCAGTTGGATAACTGGGACCTGTCCCTGCTATTTTGCGGGGACGAGTTCATGGCAGCGCTGAACGAAGAGTACCGCCGCAAGGCGGGGCCTACCGACGTCCTTTCCTTTGAGCAGGGCGAGTGGTATGAGGACGGTAATAAGCATCGCTTTCTGGCCGGAGACGTGGTACTATGCCTTGATGCCTTGTACCGCAACGCCGACGATTTTAAGGTAACGCCGGATGAGGAGCTCAAACGCCTCATCGTGCATGGTATTTTGCATTTAAGCGGCATGGATCACGCGGGCACTGAACCCGACGAGCCCATGCTTATACGTCAGGAAGCTATGCTAAAAGCCTTAGCGGAGGAACGGATACTTTGAAACCTAAGGGATTCTTAGAAGGTTTATTTAGGAATAAGAGCCGCGGAAGCGGCGAAGACGAAAGCGACGAGATAACGAGCGAGCGCAGGGAGATGATACGCGGCGTGCAGGAACTGTCCGAGACCACCGTAAAGGAAGTCATGGTGCCGCGCGTCGATACCATTTTTTTGTCCGCCGACGCCCCGCGCGACGATGTCCTGACCACGGCGGTTAGCTGCGGGCATTCGCGCATACCGGTATACCGGGACACCATAGACGACGTCATAGGCGTGCTCTACGTAAAGGATTTGCTGCACGCCATGGTAAAGGGCGGGGATTTCGACATAGCGTCCATAATCAGGAAGCCCTTCTTCGTGCCTGATTCCAAACGCATCGATTCCCTGCTGCGGGAGTTTAAGCGGCGCCACGTGCATATAGCCATAGCCATAGACGAGTACGGCGGCGTTTCCGGCATCGTATGCATGGAAGACATCATCGAAGAGATCGTGGGCGAGATCCAGGACGAATTCGACAACGAGCGCGACGACGTGGTTACCCTGGGCGATACGGCCTGGCTGGTGGACGCGCGCATCAATATAGGCGACCTGAACGAAGAGTTAAAGCTTGGCCTTCCCATCGAGGAATTCGATACGCTGGGCGGCTTCGTGTTTGACCTTTTTGGCAAGATACCCGCCCGCTACGAAAAGGTGGCATGGAGGGATTATTACTTTATCATCCAGGAGATGGACGGCCATAGTATAGGCTCGATAAAAGTCATACGTCGTCCTGAGGAGTCTATGGAGCCATGATGCGGCCGCGGCAGAGCACTGTCCTAGCAAGCTTGATCATCTTTGCCTCCTTGGCGCTGTCGCCGCTGTGGCCACAGGTTCAGAAGACGCCGCAGGCCCTGCTTTCCGAGGCGCAGGCCCTTATTTTGCGCGGCGATACCTACCGGGCCATAGATATTCTGCTTGAGGCCACCCGGCGCAATGCCTCCTACGCCGACGCTTGGCTAACCCTCGCGGAGGCGCACTATGAGCTGGGCGAATACGCGCGCTCGCTGACCTACCTGCAGGAAGCCCTGCGCTTCGGGCCAAGGACGCCGGCCATGCGCGTACTCGAAGGCTTCAGCCTCATAGGGCTCGGCAACGTGGACGATGCGCGGCCCCATTTCGAGGCCGCCCTCGCGGCCTTGCCCAACGACCGCGACGCGCGCTTCGGGCTCGCGCTCCTCGATCTCCGTTCCGGCAGGACCGCCGACGCCCGCTCTCGCCTGTCGGCCAGCCTGCGTTTGGCGCCGCGCGACCCGCGCGCCCTGCTTTCCCTTGCCCTCATTACCAAGGCCGAGGGCAAGGCCCAGGAATCGGCTTCCTATTTAAGCGAAGCCCTGCGATGGACCGCCGATGACCCCGAAGTATGCTACGCGGCCGCCCTGCTCTCCTATGAGAACGGCGACGTGGCCGAAGCCGCGCGCTTGGCCAAGACTTCCCTGGCGCTTAAGCCGGCATACGGCAACCCGCGCCTGCTCCTCGCTTCTTTATACCTGGAGTCTGGAGCTCTGGACGAGGCGAGGACGCTCCTGGACGAAGCCCTCGCGCATGAGCGGAGGGATACCCGCGCCTGGTACCTCCTTGGCATGGTGGAGGCGGCCGCGGGAAATTCCGGCGAGGCTGAATACGCGTTATCCACGCTCGCAGGCATACGGCCCGACGACGAGATAACGCGCCTTGCCCTCGAGCGGCTCGTCATGTCATCGACGAAATTCGAGGATCCATCGCGCTCAGCCTATGCCGCGTACCGCTTCGAGCGCGCCGCCGAATTCGAGCGGCGCTACCAGTACGACCTGGCCCTTGCCGAATACCGCCGCGGCCTGTCGCTCGATCCGTACGCTAATCAGGGACGCAGGCGCTACGCCGAATTGCTCCGCTTGGCCAAGCTGCCCAGCAGTTACCTCGCGGAATTGAGCTTCTTGGCGGAGCTGGGCAAAACCGATCAGGCGGTAAGCGACGCCCTCGAGATATACGCGAGCTTCCTCTCAGATCGGAAGAGCGTCG
>JBFZES010000366.1:0-8189 GCA_041306725.1 Spirochaetaceae bacterium
GCAAGGAGCTCGCCATAGCGCTTAAGCGCGTCTATGCGGACCTGGTCCTCGGCGGCCGATACGGAAGCCCGTACCAGAGCCGGCTCGACGCTCTGCCTGAAGCTGTCTATGTACGAGGCATACAGCTGCCGCGCCTGTTCATAGAGAAACAGGTCGGGTACGCGGGCCGCTATGACAGAAAGGCCGAGTATATCGAGCTCCGGCCGCTTAGCCGCCAGGGCTAGGCGCAGCTCCTCGTCGGCCGCGCCTGAAGCGAGGCGGATCGCCGACGAGGGCGACGCGAGCGAGTCCGCGGCCAGGGCCCTGGCATCCGAGCTAGCCCCGTCGAGCTCCTCGTTAAGCCATGCGAGCAGCTCCTCGTCGCCGTCGATGCCATAACGCGAGAACAGCATGGGCAAGGCCTCGGGCGCGACGGCTATGCGAAGCCGGAGGCTTAATTCCCAGCTAAAGTCGGGCTCGCCGGCCATGAAGGCCCGGTACGCTCCCGCCGAGGGCAACTCACCCGACAGGCTGATAATCCGTTCTACGCGCGCGGGGGAAAATACCACAAGGCGCAGATTGGTAGGCAGGAGGGCGGCGGCGGACCAGAAAAAGCGCCCCGACGACAGCACCTCGTCCTCTACCCCGCCGGTCTTGCTGGCCACGACCGCGTATTTGCCCGGCTGTACACGCAGCGGCAGCCACCCTATGAAAAAAACGGCGGCGCTGCTGAGGAAGAGGAGAACGAGAGTCCAAATAAAACGCTTCATCGGCGAACGCTCCTCGGCATGAACTAGGCTCCTCGTACTGTTATAGCCTAAAGCCGCCATCTTTTCCACCGTGGCCGCGATACGGCCGACGCTATGCCGCCCTTGCTCCAAGGCGGCGTCCGGGGGTAGAGTGGATCCATGGCAGAAAGCGTCGTATACGCCGTATCGGAACTCACGGAGCTGATAAAGCGCAATTTGGAAGAGTCGTTCTCGTTTCTCGCGGTAGAGGGCGAACTATCCAATTGGCGGCCCGCCCCTTCGGGGCATGTGTATTTCACCCTGAAAGACGGGGGAGCCATGCTCCAGGCGGTCATGTTCAAGGGCAAAGCGCAGCGCCTGGCCTTCGCCCCTAAAGACGGCATGCTCGTGCGCGCCAGCGGCGGGCTCTCGGTATACGCCGCCCGAGGCCAATACCAGCTCATCGTCGACTCTATGGCGCTCGCGGGCGAAGGGGATATACTGGCCCTGCTCGAGGAGCGCAAGCGGCGCCTAGCGGCCGAGGGGCTCTTCGACCAGGACCGCAAGCGGCCCATACCCGCCTTTCCATCGCGCGTCGCGGTGATTAGCTCGCCCACGGGCGCTGCCATACGAGACATACTCAACGTGCTCAAGCGGCGCAACGCGGGCCTGCGCATAACCATACTGCCCAGCCTCGTGCAGGGCGAGGACGCGCCGGCCATGCTCGTCCGCCAGCTGCGCATAGCCAACGAGCAGCGCCTCGGCGATGTCATTATCATTGGGCGGGGCGGGGGCTCGTTGGAGGATTTGCTTGCTTTCTCGGACGAGGCGCTCGCGCGCGCGGTGGCGGGCTCGGAAATACCGGTCATAAGCGCGGTAGGGCACGAGATAGACTGGAGCCTCTGCGATTTCGCGGCGGATCTCCGCGCGCCCACGCCCAGCGCCGCAGCCGAACTGGTGTCGGAAAGCGCTTCCGCCGTGCGCGCTCGCGTGTCCGATGCGGGCTACGCGCTTGAGCGCGCCATGCGCGGCAAGCTGGACCGCGCCAGGCTCCTTATTCGCGGCTTCGCCCCCGACGCGCTGGAGATGAGGCTTGAGCGCACGCTCCAACCCAGCCGCCAGCGCTTCGATGACGCCAAGGAGGAACTCGTGCGCGGCATACGGGAAGCGCTCAGGGTTTCCCGCCACCGGCTTGACCGCGGCTACTCATTGCTCTGCGCCGCCGACCCGGAGGCGCTCTTGGCGCGGGGCTACGCGGTGGTGAGCAAGGAAGGCGGAGGCCGCGCCATACGCCAGGCCGATGAGCTCGAGCCGAACGACAGGATAGCCATACGCTTCGCCCGCGGCAGCGCCCGGGCCATCGCACAGGAGATACGGATATGAAGAATTTCGAGGAACGGCTTAAGCGCCTAGAAGAGCTTGCCGAGCGCATTAAAGACCAGGATATAGCCCTGGAAGAGGCGGTTTCGGTATTCGAGGAAGGGGTAAAGCTTTCCAAGGGCCTTGAGCGGGACCTGGAAAAGATCGAGGGCAAGGTGGAAATACTCCTTAATCAGCCCGCCTCGAGCGAGGAGAAGCCGGAATTGGAACTCTTCGCGGACGAGGATTAACGGGGAGCCTACTTGAGGAGAGGCAGGACAAAGGGGAGCAAGGAGCGGTCGGATTCCGCAAGGTCGAGTAGCGCAAGCTCGTCCGCGCCGAGCCAGCGTAGCTCGTCATGCTCGCGCAATTCCGCCGGCTCCGCCCGCAGGTCGACGAGCAGCGCGGACAGGCCATAGCGCTTGTCTCCGTTCGCGAACTGCGATTCGCCTAACAAAGCGCCTACCGTTATGGCTACCCCGAATTCCTCGTCGTACTCGCGTATCAGAGCGTCTTCGTCGCTCTCGCCTGGCTCGCGCTTGCCGCCGGGGAATTCCCACTTGCCTCCGAGAGATCCGCCAGGCTTGCGCCTTCCCACGAGCACGCGGGCATGGCGCAGGGCTATGCCGGCTACCGAACGGCAGGCGGGCTTAGAGGAAGAGGACATTCGCGAAAAGGAAATGCACCAGGCCGCTTACCATGGCTACGATGCCCACGATGCGCTTATTGGAAATAAAAATCCTATCCAGCTTATCTATGGCCTCAGTCGTAACGCTCGCGGTGGAGCGGTAGAACTCAAGGAGCAGGGTAACGCCGACGGCCATGCCCGCTACCGAGGGCAAGAGATCGCCCACGACCGGCACGTCGCCCCGCATGACGGTCAGGAGCTTAAAGAAGCCTACCGTGAAGGTGAGTATGCCCATGATCAGGCGCACGGTCTGGTCTTTTACGAACGCGCGTATGCCGTCGAAAAGGCTGCCCCGGGGCTCGCTTTCAAAGCTGTAGAGCGCGTAGCCGGCTACTATGTTTAAAAGGACGCTGAGCAGGTAAAATTGTATCATGCTCACATCTCCAAACCTACAAGATGAGACCGCGCGGGCCTTGTTCACTTTTTACCATACTGGAAAGCCACCCTGCGGTCAAGTTGAAGCGAAGGCGGCGGCGTGCCGCCTGGCCGCGCGCCGGTCCCTTAGCGTACGCGCGCGGCCAGCTGCACGGCCTCGTTGCCCAAGCTCAGCGCCGCCGCCGACCATTCGGGCTTGGCAGGGGCGGGCAAACGCAATTTTATTTCGTTCTGGCCGGGCACCATGATGGCGTTGGCCACGGCGTCGCCCACGGTAAGGGCAAGATCCACGGTTCCCGGGGTTTCAGGCCCTCTGGCCCGCGCGCGCGTAACGGTAAGGTACACGTCGCCTTCGAACCACAGGGCGTCCAGGCTATAGCCGTAGCCGCCCATGACGGCCTTGTCCCTCGAGCCGCTTACCCAGTTCACGATGAGCGAACCCACGACGATAAGGGTAAGGGTAAAAAACAGGAAGCTCAGCGAGCGCGTGGCGGTTAAGGTCTTGATGAGTCCCGGGCGCTTTCTGTTATGCAGGCTCTCGGCGAAGCGCGCATACGGCCCTGCCCTATCCAGCCTCTCCTCCCTCTTGTAATAGTACTGCAGGTTTTTCTTATCGTCTTTTTCCCTGGTCTCCCACTTAGGCACGCGAGGCCTCCTTATAAAGCAGCGACGCGAGCGCGTCGGGTAGCGACGAGGCGTCGAAGAATCCATTTCGCCGCCCGAGCTGGCGCCCGGCCAGGCCATGGGCTATGACGGCGGCCCGCGCCGCGTCGTACGCCTGCGCGCCGCGGCCGAGCAAGGCGGCGAGGACGCCCGCCAGGACATCGCCTGAACCCGCCGTGGCCAGGGCAGGATCGCGGCCGTCCCACGCGGACAGCCGCCCATCGGGCGAGCCTATCCAGCTTACGCTGCCCTTGAGCGTTATTACCGCGCCGAAGGCGACGCAGAGCTCACGCAGGAGGGCTTCCGTGTCAAAGCGCCAGCGTCGCTCTATTTCTAGCGTAGCCTTTGTATCGGCCGGGCCGACTCCCAGGGCAAGGCCGGCAAGCGCGCAGAATTCTCCCGGATGGGGGGTAAGCACGAGCGGCGCTCCGGAGGGGCGGCGCTCGGCGCGCTTAAGGAGCCTGAGCGCGTCGGCGTCCAGGACGAGGGGCAAGCCGCCGCGCCACAGGCCGTCTATCAGCTCCCGGGCTTCATCGTCCCGGCCTAGGCCAGGGCCCGCGAGCACGGCATCGAGGGAACGGCCGGGACCCGAAGAAAGCGGCCGTACCATCTGGGCGCTTAGCGCCGTGGCCGCAAGGGGGTAGAGCTCATCGCGAAGCATAAGGGTAACGCTGCCGGCCCCACCGGCGGACGACGCGCGCGCGGCTAACAGGGCCGCGCCTAGGCCGCCTACGGAGCCCGCGTATATGCCCACCGCGCCGCGGCCGCCTTTGTGGCAATCCGGTTCCAGTATCGGAAGGAAAGCGCCAAGGTCTTGGGGCTCGAGCAGGCTCGCCTGCGCGGGGTACGCCGCGGCGTCCTTTGCGCGGGGGAATACGCCCTCTATGGCGACTATCGCGCCCGCATGCGGCCTGTAGCCGGGGTAGTACAATTCGGCCTTCAGGGGGGCGACGCAGAGGCTGCGTTCCGCGTCGAGGATTTCAGGCTCGGGAGCTTCGGCCTCATACGCGCTCCGCACGCCGCTAGGCAGGTCGAGGGAAACCACCCTGCCCTTCGCGGCCGCCGCGAGAGCCGCTATGCCGCGGAGCGGCTCGCGGAGCCCTCCTTGGAGGCCGGTTCCCGTCACGGCGTCGAGCACGATAGCCGCCCGCTCCGCTAGCATACGGGCATCGCCATGCGGATACTCAAGGAGGATAACGCCCGCGGCCTGGGCCTCAAAGGCGCGCTTGGCCGCCTCGGGCCCTAAGGCGGGCGGCACGACGGCATAGAGCCCAGCGGCCCCGTTAAAGGCGGCCATTCGCAAGAGGGCGAGGGCGTCTCCCGCGTTATTGCCCTTGCCGCAGAGCGCGACTATGGCCGGACGGCCCGCGTCGCCGGGCTCGTCATAGCGTATGAGGCCCGCATCCTCCAGCGCGCGGAGCATGAGGGACGCCGCCCGCTCCATGAGCCTATCCGCGCTTATGCCATACCGCTCCTGGGTGCGGGCATCGAGTGCCGAGGCTTCCCTCGACGTTATGAGGGGTTTCAACGGCTTAATACCCCGAGTACGCGGTCGAAGCGCCACCATACGACCCGCGCCTCATAGCGCGATGCCAAGAGCGCCGATAGTATGCCATCCGAAGACAGGTAGAATGATTTATACATAAGCTCGTCAGGCTCGATAATGATGGAAAATCGGGATATGGCCTTGCTTGCAAGGTCATACACGCCGAAATAGGTAGAGCCGTCGTCGTCGACCGAAGACAAAAAAACCGCGTTGAGCGCCGTTCCCGCCAAGTCCCAGCTGCGGGCGACGGGCTTGGCATTGCCCTTTTCCGGCACCAGGGACTCGAAGCCGGGCAGTTCGTAGCGCTCTAGGTACACGCCGCTTGAGCGCGAGAGCAGCCATGCCCAGCTCGACGCGAATTCTATGCCCGTCCTGGCCTTGGTATCCTGGTCCACCACGTCCCGGTAGTAATCGATCTTAAGCAGGAGGTTCTTGCCGTCGGGGCTGAGGGCTATGCCGTCCATAGACGGAAAGAGCTGGGCGTCTTCCTCCGGACGGGGCAGGTTATCCCGGCGTATAGTAACCGTGGACAGGAGTATGCCCCTGGGGTCGAACCAGTAGGCGGTCCAGCCATCGCCGGAGAGCGCTATAACCACGCATTCGTCGTCCGGGCTCAGGAAAAGGCCGTATATAAGGGGAAAAGGCGTGCCGCCTACGCCTTCCTGGCCCAAGAAATCCATGTACTCGCCCTCGCGGGAAAAACGCAGCACCACGTACTCAAGGCTCGACTGGCTGGCCTCGTCATAGGATCTCCGTTCTTCGGGCACGCGTTCCTCGACGAAGATGGTGCGGCGAGAATCTATGGCCACTTCTCCAGGCGCAGTGAAGGGATAGGGCCTGGCTAAGCGGCCCTGCGCCTGATCGCCCGGTTCCGCGCGCTTGAGCACCACCGGCGCGGGGTTCTTGTCGGGATTGTATACCATGGACAAGAGGTCGCCGAAGGACGAGAGCGATATGACCTTGCCCGCGTTGCCGTTGCTTATGAAGAATATGCCGTCTCGCATGGCAAGGCGGGTCTTGAGGGCCGGGGCGTTGCCCTCCAAATTGAAGAGGTTGAGCTGATCCTCAAGCACGCCATAGCCCAGGGTAAAGAGCTGTTCGCGCTGCAAAAGCTGCACGTCTTTACTGTCCGAACAGGAAGACAGGAGGGCGAGCGTAGCGGCGGCTATGATGTAGAGCGGGTTCGTGCGCACGGGGCAACCTCCGGATATGGCGGGCGGCGCGGCTATGCTCCCCGATTAGGGCTTGCTTGACCGCTCCTCCGTAAAAGATATAGAGTAAGTATCATGGCGTTCAACCCCCTAACCGCGCTCTTCGGATCCAAGCGAGAGCGCGACGTAAAGATAATCCTGCCCCTCCTGCACGCGGTAAACGCGCAAGAAGCCTGGGCTATGTCGCTTAAGGCCGAGGAATTTCCCTTAAAAACGGCCGAGCTCAAGGCCCGCCTGGCGGGGGGAGCGGCCCTGGACGATATAGTGCCCGAGGCCTTCGCCCTTGCCCGCGAGGCGGCCCGTCGCGTGCTCGGCGAGCGCGCCTTCGACACGCAGATACTCGGCGGCATCGTGCTGCACGCCGGCCGCATCGTGGAAATGAAGACCGGCGAGGGCAAGACCCTCTCGTCGGTGCCCGCCGTGTACCTCAATTCGCTTACCGGCAAGGGTGTGCACGTGGTTACCGTGAACGACTACCTCGCCGAGCGCGACGCCTCCTGGATGGGCCGCGTATACGCCTACCTGGGCATGAGCGTGGGAGCCATACTCTCCGCCATGGAGAGCGACGCGCGCCGCGAAGCCTACGCCAAGGATATCACCTACGGCACGAACAACGAATTCGGCTTCGACTACCTGCGCGACAACATGGCCATGGACCCCTCCCGCAAGGTGCAGCGGGGGCATAATTACTGCGTAGTCGACGAAATAGACTCCATACTCATAGACGAGGCGCGTACGCCCCTCATCATTTCCGGCGCGGCGGAGGACGACACCTACAAAATTGGGGAAGTGGTGCGCTTGGCGCCCCAGCTGGTCGAGGTGGAAAAGGATCCGGATACCGGCGAGTACCCCAAAGAAGAGAATGGCGAGGAGCTCAACGGCGACTATAAGATCGAGGAGAAGAACAAGAAGGTGTCCTTTACCTCGGACGGCCTTGCCAAGATAGAGGAGCTCCTCAAGCGCCGCAACCTCATAACGGGCTCGCTCTTCGACGAGCAGAACTTCGAATTCACCCACTACTTCGTGCAGGCCGTGCGCGCGCGGGAACTCTTCCACAAGGACGTGGAATACGTGGTGCAGGACGGCATGGTGCAGATAGTAGACGAGTTCACCGGGCGCATACTGCACGGCAGGCGCTATTCGGACGGCCTCCATGAGGCCATAGAAGCCAAGGAACGCATAAAGATAGCCCGCCGCAACCGTACCCTGGCCACCATCACCTTCCAGAACTATTTCCGCCTTTACGACAAGATAGGCGGCATGACCGGCACCGCGGAAACCGAGGCCACGGAATTCCAGCGCATTTACGAGCTGGACGTCGTGGTAATACCCACGAACCGCCCCCTGGCCCGCGCGGACGAAGACGACCTCGTGTTCCTCAACGAGAGCGACAAGCACGACGCCATATGCGACGAAATACAAGAGGCGCATAACAAGGGCCAGCCCATACTCGTCGGCACGGTAAGCATAGAGAAGTCCGAAAGCCTGTCGGCGGCGCTCACCCGGCGCGGCATACGCCACGAGGTGCTCAACGCCAAGAACCACGCCCGCGAGGCCATGATCATAGCGGAAGCGGGCTCTAAAGGCGCCGTCACCATAGCCACGAACATGGCTGGCCGCGGCACCGACATAAAGCTCGG
>JBFZES010000367.1:0-4712 GCA_041306725.1 Spirochaetaceae bacterium
CGCGTAGCCTATCTGCCCGGCAAGATGATGGCCAGCCTCGGCGGCACCTATCTCGCCATACCTGAAACCGTGCCCGACGCCCGCAAGGCAGCCGCCTGGGAAGTGCTAAAATACCTAGCCACCAGTCCCGTGGCCCAGCTTACCACCTTCCGGGAAATCGACGCCTTCCCCGCGCTTACCAGCGTATATAGCGACGCGGTCATGGACGAGCCCGTAGCCTTCTACGGCGGCCAGAAAGTCCGCAAGATATTCGCCGACGTGGCGCTCAATATTCCCGAGAACAAGGTATCCGAATTCGATAACGTGATCTTAAGCATATGGAACGGCTCGGTTACGGCGGTCATCAATGGCGACGCCAGCCCCGAAGAAGCCTATCAGCAAGCTCTCGACAAGGTAAAAGCCACCATATTCTAGTAAGCCAAGGCACGCGTTAAGCCCGTCATGGCGGGCTTAAGCGCGGGCCGAAGGCGGCATGCGGCGGCAAGGGCTAATCCCGGCCGCCGCGTAGCCGCGATCATACTAAAAGGGAGGCCGGCATGCGATTCCAGACTAAGGTACGGAAGGTACTTACTTACGCGGCGCTTTCGCTCATGGCCATCGTTTTCGCCTATCCGTTCTACAGCGTGTTCGTCCTGGCTACCTGGCCGAGCCAGCAGGTTTTGAGCTTTCCGCCGCGCTTCTTTTTCGGCGACGGCTTAGCGGAGAATTTCACCCAATTGCTCGCGCGCATACCCTTTCCCAAAAACTTCTATAATAGCTTGGGCATAGCGCTACTCTCTACGGCGTCCGTGCTGTTTTTCTGCACTATGGCCGGCTTCGCGTTTGCCAAATACGAGTTCAAATTCAAGAAAGAACTGTATGCCTTCGTTATAGCGACCATGGCTATACCGAGCTTCTTGAACATCATACCCTTCTATAAAATGATGGTAAGCTTCGGCTGGATCAATACCTGGCTGCCCCTGGTGGTGCCGGGCATGGCTGGCGCCTTCGGCATATTCCTGATGACCCAATTCATGGAAAATTCTATACCGGATGATATCCTGGACGCCGCCAGGATAGACGGCTTAGGAGAGGCGGGCATACTGCTCAGGATCATCTTCCCGCTGGCGAGGCCAGGCCTAGCCGTGTTAGGCATCGTCACCTTCGTCGGCTCATGGAACAATTTTACGGGGCCCCTCATCCTCCTGCCTCGCATAGACTCGACGACGCTGCCCGTAGCGCTCAGCGTATTGAATAGCCGCGTCGACAATAACCTGGGCGCTCTCATGCTCGGCAACGCGCTGACTTTGCTGCCGCTCATGGTCATTTTCATATTCTTCTCGAAGCAAATCATATCCGGGCTCACCGCCGGCGCTATAAAAGGTTAAGGGGGAGCAGCATGCGCAACGCTACGCTCAAGAGCCGGAATTGGACGCCATATCTCTTCATAAGCCCTTTTTTCCTCTTATTCTGCATATTCGGGCTCTATCCAATCGGCTATTCCATTATAACCTCCTTCTTCAATTGGCCCCTCATAGGCAACGCCGCGCCAAAGTTCATTGGCTTCGGCAACTACGTAAACGTCCTTACGGTGGATCCCTTTTTCTGGAAAGCCTTGCTCAACACCGTGATCCTGCTCGTGTTCGGTTCGCTGCTCCAGCATTTCATAGCCATACCCCTGGCCATACTGATAAATAGCAAGATCATTGGGCGCAAGGAATTCTTTAAGACCACCTTCTTCCTGCCCTATATAACGAGCACCGTTTCGGTGGTGATAATCTTCGGCATACTCTTTGACACGAACTACGGCTTAGTGAACTGGCTTATCGGCTTGGCCAGCGACCGCGCGAATATACGGTGGATGCAAGAGGCGGGTGGAATAAAGGTAGTGCTTGCCTTCATACTCAATTGGAAATTCATCGGATGGAATATGGTGATCTATCTAGCCGGCCTGCAAGCCATACCCGTGGAACTCTACGAAGCGGCCGATATCGATGGGGCTTCCAACTTCCGTAAGCATCTGTCCATTACCCTGCCGCAGCTCTTGCCCATCATCTTCTTCGCCGTGGCGCTCTCCATCATCGGCGGCATGCAGGTATTCGAAGAGCCCTTCATCCTTACCGGCGGCTATGACAATCTCGGCGGCGCGGCCAACTCGGGGCTCACCTCGGCGTATTACCTTATGTTCACCGCGTTCAAGGCTTATCGCCTGGGCAAGGGCAGCGCCATAGCCTGGCTGCTATTCCTGGTCATTATCGCCTTCAACGGCATAAACCGCTCGCTCACCAAAAAACTGCAGGGCTAGGCCCCCGTGAGCGATGATACGGCCGCGGGCGCGGCTCGAAAGGCGGGCGCCATAGCGCTCGCCCTGTTCATGGCGATGGGGGCGCTCGGCGTTTGCGTAGCGTCCTGCTCGCCGCGGGAACGCGACCAGCGGGCGCCGCTAGCCGGAGCGGGCACGGCAACTGCCGCCGTAGCGGCCGCCGGTATGAAGGCCGGCGCCGCCGCGGCCTTCGCGGACGCTCCTTTTATGGACGCTTCGCTTAGCGCCGATGCGCGCGCCTTGGACCTGCTTTCCCGCATGAGCCTAGACGAAAAGCTTGGGCAGATGACCCAGGCGGCGCGGGACTACCTCGGGCACGAGAGCAATATAGCCAAGTACGGCCTCGGTTCGGTATTAAGCGGCGGCGGCTCGGCCCCCGCGCGCAATACCCCCGAGGGCTGGGCAAATATGGTAGATGGCTACCAGGCGCAAGCGCTTTCTACCCGGTTGGGCATACCCCTGCTCTATGGCGTCGATGCCGTGCACGGCCACAATAACTTATACGGGGCGGTTATCTTTCCCCACAACATTGGCTTAGGCGCCGGCGCGGATCCCTCGACGGTGGAACGGGCAGCGCGCGTAAGCGCCATGGAAACGGCGGCCACGGGCATACGCTGGACTTTTGCCCCCTGCCTGGCCGTACCGCAGGACGAGCGTTGGGGCCGCAGTTATGAAGGCTTCAGCGAGGATGGCGCGCTCGTGGCTAAGCTCGGGGAGGCTGCCATACGCGGCTTCCAAGGATCGGCGGACTATAGCGAGCTTGGGCAGCCGGCGTATATCATGGCTACGGCTAAACATTACCTGGCCGACGGCGCCACTACGGGCGGCGTGGACCAGGGCGACGCCGCCATCAGCGAGGCCGAGCTTCGCGCTCGTCATCTGGCGCCCTACGAAGCCGCGATGCGCGCGGGAGTAGGCAGCGTCATGGTGTCGTTCTCGAGCTGGAACGGCCTTAAGCTGCATCAACATAGCTATTTGATCAACGATGTCCTGAAAGGCGAACTGGGCTTTAAGGGCTTCGTGGTATCGGATTGGGCCGGGATCAAGCACTTGCCGGGCGGCGGCGCCGAACAGATAGCCTTGGGCATAAACGCGGGCATCGACATGGTTATGGTGCCAGACTCCTGGCGCGAATTCCTGGCCGATATACGCGCTCAGGTACAGGCGGGAGCCATAGCCGTGGAGCGTATCGACGACGCGGCGTTCCGCATACTGCGTGCGAAATTCCTGCTTGGCCTTTTTGAGCGTCCCTTAACCGATCGCAGCCTCATAGCCTTAGTAGGCAGCGGCGAACACCGCGAAGCCGCTCGTAAGGCGGTGCGGCAATCCGTCGTCGTGCTCAAGAACGGCGGGCTCCTGCCCTTGCCCCGCGATGGCGTGCGCATAGCCGTGGTGGGGGCCGCCGCCGATGACCTGGGTTACCAATGCGGGGGCTGGACCATAAGCTGGCAGGGGTCCCGCGGCACTATTACCCAGGGCACGACTATACTAGAAGCGCTACGCGACGAGCTGGGCCAGGGATCGAGCATACGCCACGTGGAAAGCGCCGCGGGGCTTACGGACATAGACCTTGCCGTCGTGGTAGCGGCGGAAGAGCCTTACGCAGAAATGAAGGGCGACGACTCCTCGCTATCCTTCCCGCCATCTTCGCGCGATGATATACGCGCGCTTAAGGCGCAAGGCATAGCCGTGCTTACCATACTCATGTCAGGCAGGCCGCTGGTCATCAACGAGGAGCTCAAGAATAGCGACGCCTTCGTGGCCGCGTGGCTACCCGGCAGCGAAGCGGCGGGCATAAGCGATATACTGTTCGGTGCGTACGCGCCTACGGGCAGGCTGTCTTTTACCTGGTTCGATTCCGTACAAAGCATTCCCGTTAACGCCACGAAAGCAGGGCAGGGCGTGCTCTTTCCCTTCGGTTACGGGCTTTCCTGGTAGGGTGGGGGCAGGCCGCGACCCACGCCCTGCCTGGTTTAAGCGCGGAAGCCGGCTAGGCGCAGCTTCCGCCTCGTGTTTAGTCCGTCGGCGCGCTAATCGCCAAGGTAGCGATACGCGCGCACCCAATCGACTTCCATGCGCCAGGGAAGGCTGTCGTTGTCCATGCCTTCGCGCCCGCCCCAGTCGCCTCCGCAGGCTATATTGAGTATTAAGTAGAACGGCTTGTCGAAGGGCCATGCCTGCCATCCCGTGCCTGGGTTATCGAATTGAAAGACGGTCTGGCCATCCACCGATGAGCGTATGAAGCGTGGCGTCCATTCCATGGCGTAGACGTGGAAGGCTTCGGAAGCGTCGGCTATGCGCAGGCTCGCGCCGCGCTGCGTGCCGATTTTGTGGTTGTAGGCTGCCGTATGCACGGTAAAGTGCACGGCGCCTTGGTCAAAGCCTACGTGTTCCATAGATCGGAAGAGCG
>JBFZES010000368.1:0-8899 GCA_041306725.1 Spirochaetaceae bacterium
TGGCTCGTCAACGAGGGCCAGGTGCTGGCCATAGACAAGAACGTGGTGGCGCGCAAGCGCGACGAGGGCGATGCCAAGAAGGATAGGGCCGAGGAAAAGGCCAAGGCGCTCGAGCCCAGGCTGGAACCCGACCTGCGCCGCCACGAGCATGAGGCGGACTCAGGCTCGGTCGTCGATTATCGGCCTTACAAGCCCAACGAGGCGACCGACAGCCATAAGGCGGGCTTGAGCGTCGTGGGCGCGGGCAGCCTGATGGTACGTTTCGCCGGCTGCTGCAAGCCCAGCGTGGGGGACCGCATCGTAGGCTACGTATCGAGGGGCCGCGGCATCATCGTGCACAAGGCAGGCTGCAAGAACCTGCCGGGCATTAATGAATTCGCCGAGCGCCGCGTGGAGGTGAGCTGGGAAGCCAGCCAAGGCCTCATACGCCATTACCGGGTGTGGTCCAAGAAATCCGCCGACCTCTTCTCCGAGATAGAGAACGCGGCCAAGAAGAACGGCGGCAGGCTCACCGAGGGCAGGCTCGAGGTGGAGCGGGACGGGCTTACCGGCTCTTTCACCATGGCTTTCGCCAGCCCCGAGGACGCCCGCGTCGTGGAGCGGAATTTACGCAATGTGCCCTCCATCCAGAAGATACGCCGCGTTGAGTAGCGCTAAGGCCTCGACGCGCCGCGCTATCGCGCGCAGCTGCCAAGGGCTATGCGCCGGGGCCTTGGCCCTGGCGCGCCGGCTCGCGCGAGCCTTGGCCAAGGGCTGGCGCTTCGTTTATGGCGCTTTGCGTTCCCAGCTCATATACGTTTCCTGCGCCCGCCGGCTGCGCTTGGCTCTGCGCGCCGAGCTAGGCCGCGAGGAGCGCCGTATCCAGCTGCCCGCCGTAGCCGGCCCTAGGCCGGCTGCTTCTTCTCCGCCTCGCGCCGTCCCGCCTCCCGCCATCGGGCCGGCCGCCGTCGGGCCGCGGGGAGCGGCGCGTGGCGCAGCGCTCCTGCGGCTCAAGCGCGGAGGGCTTCGAGCCCTGCGGCTCGTAATCTATGCGCATATCGCCTTTATCGCGACGACGTCCCTCCTCATCCTGTGCTACAGGAGCGTGGACCCGCCGCTTACGGTATTGGCCCTCTCGCGCAAGTACCTGGACGGCTGGACCATACAGCGGCCGCGGCCCAGCGCTATGGCCTCCTTGCCTAAGACCCTGCGCTTCATGCTCGTCGCCGTGGAGGACTCCAAATTTTGGGTTCATCACGGCTTCGATATCGAAGCCTTTAAGCGGGCCGCCGAGGTGAACAAGGCTATCGGCCAGCCACTATACGGCGGCTCTACGCTTACCATGCAGGTGGCGCGCACGCTCTTCCTGGTGCCGGCCAAGAGTTACCTGCGCAAATACCTCGAATTGATTATCGCGCTTGAGCTTGAACTTATCCTGCCTAAGGAACGCATACTGGAACTGTATTTCTCCTGGGCGGAGTGGGGCAAGGGCGTATTCGGGGTCGAGGCCGCTTCCTTATGGCACTATAAAAAGTCGGTGAGAAGCCTCAGCGTTGAGCAGTGGGCCAGGCTGGTCGCCATTCTATCGTCCCCAATACGCTATGGCCCCTATGACGTGGAAAAGCGCTCCATACTCAGGAGCCGCTACGATTTCCTGATAAAGAAATACGGGGGCTAGGGCGGGGCCTTTCGCCGTCCCTTCTCAGCCCTGCCTTGCCTGCAGCAGCGCCTTGTCGAGGGCGTTGGCGAAGGCTCCGCGCTCCTTGGGGCCGAAGAGCCTGCCCCTCGTGAGCTCAGGGGCGAGCCCGGCCAGCCTGAGCGCCTCGGCATGGTCGCGCAGCGATAGGCGCTCGCGCACGGTATCGGCGGTCCATAGCTCCCCGCGATCGTTGAGCGCTATGAGCCCGCGGGCTATGGCGCGCGACGCGAGCGGTATGTCCCGGGTAACGACGATATCGCCCGCGGTCGCCGTAGCTAAAATATACGAGTCCGCGTCCTCGGCCTGAGCCCTGCCCGGCGCGAGGCCAGGGTCCCCGCCCGGCGCGGCGTCGGGAGCCGCCGCCTTCGCGGCCGTCGAACCGGCCCGTCCCACGATGACCGCGGCGAGATTGGCGCCCGGCGGCAGGGGCATTTTCCTGTTGGCCACGAATACGGCGCGGACGCTGGAAGCTGGCAGGGCCGCTCGCCTGGCTATGAGCTCGCGCACCTCCTTCGGCAGGGAATCAGCGTCGGCCCATATCGTCACGGCCCCGTTCATCGCTGGGCGTTTCCCGCCGAAGCGCGGTAGAGCATGCCCCTGCCCGCAAGCTCATAGGCTTCCTCGCAGGCTTCCACGAAGAGGGCGGCGCCGCGCTTGAGAGGGAAATTCTCGCCGGAAGCGGCGCGAAGCTGGAGCGCGCCTTCGATGCATAGGAGTATTTCCGGCGCGGGGTACCTGGGGTAGCGCATGGCCGCGCCGCCCACGCGGATGATGGCAAGGCTGAACTCTTCGGAATCGATGTCATAGGGGCATATCTGGCCTTGGCCCTTAGGGCCGGCCACTTCGCAGCGGGGCAGCGTCACGCTGAGGGGAGCCGAGCCGAAGTCGAGCACCGCCATGAATTCGGCAAAGTCCTTTCGCTTGCGGGTAAGGCCGGCGCGCACCTCATTATCGGAGTTGGCCATGATTTCCAAGGCGCAGCCGCGAAAATACGCGTGCGGCTGGCCAGGGGCAACGAACAGGCCCTCTCCCGGGGCTATGTCGAAGGAGTTAAGCATGAGCGGCGCAAGGCTGCCCATATCGTTGGGAAAGGCGTCCATAAGCCTTGGTATCCAGCCGAAGGCGCGCAGCTCGGCCGAATCGGGCTTGGCGCTTTCCAGTAAGCGGTCTATGCGCTGCCGCGCGAGCTTGAGCATCTGGCTGCGCTCTTGTGATTCGAGCGAAAGGAAATTATAGAACACCAGGGCCAGTTCCATCTTGCTCGGGTAGCGGGCGAGGCGGCCGGCGTATTTGAGCCAGTTTTCTCCCGCCACCACGCGTATGTTGCGCAGGATATCGTCTATGGGCCTGAAGCCGCACATACCCTCGAAGCGATCCATGGCCACGATGAACTCAGGCTTATGGTGGCTGTCTATGTAGCTGCGCTCGGCGGGGTCGAGCATGATACCGGCCCGCTCTTCGCGGCGGTAGCCCCGTAGGGCCGTATGCTTGGAGGGGTGGGCCTGCAGCGATAGCGGCTGCGCCACGGCCAGCATCTTGAAGAGGAAAGGCAGGCGATGGGGCGATCCCGCGCATACGGCTCCCAGGCTTGACTTCGTATCGCGGGCTATGAGTTCGTTAAGCGGGAGCTTTTCCCCGTTGGGAAGCAGGGCTGAGGAGGGGGCCTTGGGGTGGGCGCCGAGCCAGAGCTCGGCCCAGGGCTCGCGCGCTGGATTGGGTCGATCCAGAAAGGCCGGGATAAGGTCAGGGTCGCCCCAGGCGTATTTCTGGACGCTATTTTCCAGCGGATAGATGGCCATCGTTGGCATTGTATACGCAGCTCCGGCTTCTGTGAAGCGCAATAGGGCAGGGCTCTTAGCCTTGGAGCCGGGATTTAGGTCTTGGCGAGGAAGCCCCGCAGGTCTTCGATAATGGCGGCGAGCGCTTTAAAGCTGGTCTGGGTCTTGGGCAGAGAGGACACGAAGAGCGGCCCATAGCGCTTTTTTAATAGGCGCACGTCTAGCACGGCTACGGCGCCGGTATCGTCGGAATGGCGTATGAGCCTGCCGAAGCCCTGTTTGAAGCGTATCACCGCCTCGGGCAGCGACAGGTCCATGAAGGCGTTGCCGCCCCTGCGCTCTATGGCCTCGGCGCGGGCCATCTGAACGGGGTCCGTAGGCACCCTGAACGGCAGTTTGGTTATGATAACGAGCTTAAGGGTGTCGCCCGGGGCGTCCACGCCTTCCCAGAAGGAATCCGTGGCGAAGAGCACGCTGGCGATATCGCTTTTAAAGCGGTCAAGGAGCCGGGAGCGCTCGTCGTCGCCCTGCTTGAAGGCGCTTATGCCCAGCGCGTCCAATTGCGGCTTCACGGCTTCCCATGCAGAGCGCAGGCTCGTATACGACGTGAAGAGCACGAGGGCGCGCCCCTCCGACGCCTCCACGAGCCTGCCAATGGCCCCGTTTATCCATTCCTGCCAATCGGGGGCGCTGGGATCCGGCGCGTCGCTCGGCGCGCAGAGCAGGGCATGGCGCTCGAAGGGAAAGGGCGAGGGGAAGTCCTCGCAGAGCGCGCGCTCGTCGGCCAAGTAGAGGCCCACGCGGCGCTTCCAGAACTCGAAGGAGCCTGCCACCGCCAGCGTGGCCGATACGCATATGACGGCCCTATAGGGCTCGAACACGGCCTCGTTCATGCGCCCGCTTATATCCAGCGGCGTTATGCAGAGCTTGGCGAAGGCTTCGCCTTGGGCCGTCTTGCCGCGGTCCAGCCAGAATACCTCTTCGGGGCTGTCCTCAAATCCGCGGAAGCGGGCGCATAAGCCGGCCACGTTCGACAGGCGCTTGAGGGCGAGCGTGGCCTCGTGCACGGGCTGCTCCTGCGCGGCGTCCTCGGGCACGGCCTCGAGCGCTTCCTTGAGCAGGTTCGCAAGGCCCAGGAGCGCGCGCTCAAGGACGCCCAGCGGATCGAGGAGGGCTTCTTTGAGCGCCGGGCTCGTCTCGACGAGCCTATGGTTCATGCCGCCCCCTATGAGGCCAAGTGCCGCGCGGTCTACCGTTTCCATGGCCTCGCGCAGCGCGTCGGCGGCGTCGGGGAATTGCTTGAGCACGCCGGGGGGCAGGTTCTTGATATTCTGAAGGCGCACGATTATGCCGAACTTGCGCCCGCGCCGCTCCCGGTACAGCCGCCCCAATTGCTTGAATACGGAGAACTTGGCCAGCTCGTCGGAGAAGAAGCTCGTCGCGCTCGATTCTATGGCGTGCGCCTCGTCGAAGACTATGGCGTTGAAGGGCGGCAGGACCACCGCGTTCTCGTAGCCGGCGCCGGCGTGCCTGGCGGCCAGGTCGCTGAAGAGTATGTGGTGGTTGGCTACCAGTATATCGGCGTCCGCAGCGTCGCGTTTCAGCTTGAGCGCGAAGCACTGCTCTCGGTAGCCGCAGCGCATGTTCAGGCATTCGTCGGCTTCCGAGCATACCCTGCTCCACAGCGCGTCATCGGGCCAGAACGATAAATCGGCCTTGTCCCCGCTCTGGGTATTAAGGGACCAGGCCTCAATGCTCCTAAGCGGGTGATCCTCGGCGGCGAAGAGGCCTTCCTCGTCCAGGGCCTCGCGCAGCCTGTTTATGCAGAGATAGTTGCCGCGGCCCTTCACGAGCACCGCCTTAAGCTTTTTTTTAAAGATCGACGCTACGAGGGGTATGTCCTTATCCATAAGCTGGCGCTGCAGGTTTATAGTTGCCGTGGATACCACGACGCGCTCCTGGTTGCGGGCCGCCCAGGCCATGGCCGGTATCAAATAGGCAAAGGACTTGCCTACGCCCGTGCCGGCCTCGGCGGCGAGCACGTAGCCCTCGTTCAAGGCCCGCGTCGCGCTGCGCACCAGCTGGAGCTGGCTTTCCCGCGCTTCGTAGCCGGGCAGCCTGGCCGCCAGCTTGCCCCCTTTTTCCAGCAATCCCGCCAGCTGATCCTCATTCAGGGCCAACAGCGCCCTGGCCCGTACCGGCTCCGCCACCACATAGAGCTCGGAAACCCCGTTGTCTACGATATATGAGCCCACGCCGTTCTCTCCCGCTCGCGAGGCTATGCCAAGGTCGGCGTCGCTGGGCGTAAGCAATCCCGAGGGATGGTTGTGTATGAGAACGTCGCCGCGGTCCAGGTAGCCCGCTATGGCGGGCACGCTGGCCTTGGCACCGCGGGCGCCCACGGCAAGCTCGCTCACGAGGCCCTTGGCGTCGAGCTTGCCCGCAGCGAATACCTCGTTGCCCCCCGCGTCCTCTATGGCGTCGCGGAGGGCCTCGATGGCTTCGGGAGTGAAACGCTCAAGCGCTTTCATGGCGGGAGGCTCGCGGGGGGCTAGAGCTTCGCCAGCACGTCCATGATAAGGGCCTTAAGCTCGGCTTCCACCCGCTTGCCCACGGCCACCACCTCGTCGTGCGCGAGGGGCTCGTCGCTTATGCCCGCGGCCATGTTCGTTACGCAGGAGAGTCCCATGACGCGCATGCCCAGGTAGCGCGCCGCTATGGCCTCGGGCACCGTGGACATGCCCACTAAGTCCGCGCCCATGACGGAGGCCATGCGCACCTCGGCGGGCGTCTCGTAGGAGGGGCCGGTAAAGGCCGCGTATACGCCTTCCTTAAGGGGCCTTGTAGAGCAGGACTGCAGGAGGGCGCGCAGCTCGGGCGTGTAGGTGGTGCCCATGTCGAAGAAGCGCTCGCCTAAGGGCTTGCCGTCAAGGCCGGCGGGATTGGGCCCAATGAAGGGGTTCGTGCCCATTAAGTTGATATGGTCCTTGATTATGACCAATTCTCCCGGCTTATAGGCCTTGTTCACGCCGCCCGCGGCGTTGGTAAGCATGATGGTGCGCACGCCTATGGCGCGGAGCACGAAGATGGGCAGCACTACGTCGTCTATCGAGTGCCCTTCGTAGTAGTGGAATCGGCCCGCCATGACCGCGTTCTTCTCCGACAGGCAGAGCAGGCCCTTGTGCCCGTGCACGGTAGGCTTAGGGAATTCAGCTATGGATGAAAAGGGCAATTCCTCGTATCCCAGCCCCTCTACGATGCCCGATAGGCCCGAGCCAAGCACGACGGCCGAGCTGGGGCGGAATTTTGACGGTATCGATGCCGCGGCGCGCGCAACGCGGTCGGCGAATCCTGCTTTCATACGGGTACTCCTCGTGTAGCTTTTGTAGTCGCGTAGCATAGGGCTCTGCGAGCCGGCCCTTGCCGGCGGGGCTATGCTTTCCATTGCTTAAACTAAATGCTAGTATATAGATACGATAGACGGCCCGCAAGCAAAGGCACTGAGGAATGGGCCTACAGTTGCCGATAATCGTATGAAAGCTATGAACGTAGGACAAAAGGCAACGCTGAGCTTACTCATCTCAACCCTCCTCGCCTCGGCCTTTGCCGTTCTGGCCTTCTCCGGCCTATTTAATCTCATAGAGGACGATTTTTTTGACGCTCGCGTGCGTTCCGGCGTGGACTCATCTTTGGACGCGCTGGTCGACTCCGCCAATGGCTATCACACGGTCAACCTCGATCGCTTCGCCGCCCTTCTGGAAAAGGACTACGTGAAGCGGAGTTTCCTGCCTAACCAGAGCTCTGAAGACCTGTTTCAGCGCACCAGCGCCTTTGGCATACTGGCCGAGGAGATATCCGGCCTCTTAGGCGTGCGCTTCATAGACTCGGAAGGCAAGCGCATCCATTACAGCAGCTTTCCCGCCGATACCCTGCGGGCCGAGCCCTTCAGGACTATTTACCGGAATTACGGGGAAGGCGACGATGAGGCTTACGAAAAGCTGGCCGTAAATCAGTCCGCCGCGCCCCTTATCGGCTCCTTTCCGGCGCGCAGAGCCTACGTTTACCGCTTTCCCTTTACCGATAGCTTTGGCATTTACCGCGGTACCGCGGTATTTTACCTTTCGTATACGGGCCTCATCGAGCATCTCGTGCGCGATAGGCGCATAGGCATAGACGAGGCCCCCATCCCCGTCGGCGCCGGCATAGTCTTCGGCATACCTTCCTGGTCGGACGCCGCGCTCATGGAGCGGCTTTCCGAGCTCTGGGCCGCGGGAGCGGCGCTTGATCCCCTGCCTGTCGGCTCATCGGGCGCTTCGGATAATTTCATACTCTTTTCGCGGAGCGGCATAGCCGGCCCTATCGGCCGCCTCGTGCCCGCCTCGTGGTTTCAGTTCCCGCCTATACTCCGCTGGCTCCTGCTAACGGCGTTCTACCTTACCTCCTACCTCCTCATCTTCCTGCTGCTTAATCTCAAGCAGGATCGCATGGCCGTGCTCAGCCACAGGATAAAGCACTTTCAGCTTTCCATGCTCGAGGAGTACCTCGATAAGAAGGGCGAACTCGACAGCGATAGGCTCAAGCGCGAGCTTGAGGCAAGGCGCGGCGAGGTGAGGGATCGCATGCAGAAAGGGCTTGGCTCCTTCGCCAAGCGGCATGCGGAACAGGTGGACAGCCTCATTAACAAGGGCTGGGACGAAATCATCGCGATATTGGCCGGAAGGCCCGAACGCGCCGAAGGCCTGGACCTCGCCCGCATAGAATCCCTCCTCAAGGAGGCCTTGAGCAAGGGCAGCTTCGTTATCGGCGGCGCGGCAGCCCAAGGCGTCGTTCCGCTCGCCCTGCCTAAGCCCCCCAGCTCAAGCGGCGCCCAGACGAGCATCGCGTCTCGCCCCGCTCCGACCGTTGACGATATAACGGAGGCGGATTCCGTCGAAGAGCTAGAGGAATTCGAAGAGCTTGAAGAGGCGGAGGCCTCTGAAGCGGAGCGGGAAGCCCCGGTTATAGGTCAGCCGATCCAGCCCAGCGCCGCTGTCGCGCAGGCAGGGCTAGCGGAAACCGAATCTGTAGAGGAGCTTGAGGAGCTTGAAGAGCTCGAGGAATTCGAAGAGCTCGCCGAAGAGCTCGCTGAAGAGCCCATGGCCGCGCCCGTGCAGGCAAGCGAGATTATAGGCGAAGCCTCGCCTGTCTCCGAGCCGGAGCCGGCTACGGAGTTGGAATCCGTCGACGAGCTAGAGTCTGTCGACGAGCTTGAGTCCGTCGATGAGCTTGAGTCCGTCGCCGAACCTGAGGCCGTCGCCGAGCCTGAGGCCGTCGCCGAGCCTGAGTCGGCCGCTACGGCAGAGCCCGGCACCGAACCTGTGGAGCCTCTTGAGCCCGCGCGCCAGGCCGTAGCGAATGAAAGCATTGATGCCGTAGAAGAGCTCGAAGAACTGGAAGAGCTCGA
>JBFZES010000369.1:0-4362 GCA_041306725.1 Spirochaetaceae bacterium
GAGAGGCTGGGAAAGCTCAGCCCGGCCAGCAGGCGAGCGAGGGGGCCCGCGCCTTCCGCCATGCCCGCGGTAAACGAATCCGGTTCGGCCAGGAAGCGCAGCGAGCCCTCGCCCCGGGCGCTCAGCGCCTTTGCCAGGGCGTTTCTGTCCTTAACGGGCTTGGGGCGGGCCGCGGCCTGCAAAAGCTCAAGGTCGCTGGCCACGACGAGCACGTTGCGGTAGAAGAGGGCGTAGGCGCTCAGCTCGCCGTTCTCATAGAGGAAGTGCGGCGGAAAGGCCTCCCCTTCGTAGGAAAGGCCGTCCACCCGCCCAAGCAGGGCGGGGAAGGCCCTGGCGAGGAGGGGCGCAAGGCGCGTAAGGGCGGAGCGCAGGCCAAGGTCGGCGGCCAATACGAAGCCGCCTTCGCCATAGAGGGCGGCGTCCACGCGTATGTCGGCAAGCTTCTGGAAGAGCGGCGAGCGCAGGACGGGGTTGGCGCGCAGGGAGCGCATGGTGCCGCGAAGCGCCGCCGTGCCTGAGCCGGAAAGCGCGGCGTCCACCGCCTTGAGGTGCAGGGCTTCGCTTAAAAAGGCGCTCGCGGAAGGCAGGCTCGCGTACGCGTCGAAGCCCTCGGGCATGTGGGCGCTGGGATCGCTCCTGACCGCCAGGGCCAACAGGGCCAGCGCGGCGGCGGCGGCGAGGGGCAGGCCTATGAGCAGGGCGAGCAGCCAAAGCGCGGCCTTAAGGAGGCGCCCCTTCTTCTTAGGCCGTCCACCCGATTCGCCTGCGGCTTTATCCTGAGCGAGGCCGCCGGAGGCTTCCTGCTCATCGTGGGGGGCGGCGGCCGTATCCTCGCGCTTATCGGGCATCGAATCCTCCATGGCTCATGCTGAGCTCGCTGGGGGCCATTGTCGACCGAAAAGCATTATTGCGTCAACGGTAGAAGGATGCTAGCATGGCCCTATGGAAGCACTAGAACGATTAAGAGCCATAGACGGCGAAGCCAAGCTCGTGCGGCACATAGCCGGCGTGCTCGGCTGGGACCAGGAAACCTACATGCCTCCCGCCGCCATAGAGGAGCGGGGCGACCAACTGGCTTTCCTTGAAGCCCTGGCCCACGACAAGCAGACCTCGCCTGAAATAGGCGAGCTATTAGCTAAGCTCGGTTCCACGAAAGAGAACCCCGGCGGCGACGCCTCGCTCAGCGCCGTAGAGCGCGCCTATCTCAGGGTGCTGCGGCGCGGCTACGACCAGGCTACCAAGATTCCCACGGAACTGGTATCCGAGATGGCTAAGGCCATAAGCCTCTCGCAGGCGGCCTGGGTAAAGGCCAGGAAAGAGAACGATTTTCCTTCCTTCGCCCCGCACCTGCAGAAGATGCTGGACTTTAATAAGCGCATAGCGGCCTACCTCGATCCGGCCAAGAAACCCTATGACGTGCTCCTCGATATCTTCGAGGAAGGCGCCACGGAGGAGAGCATAGCCGCCGTATTCAAGCCGCTGCGCGAGGAGCTCGTGGCGCTCATGGCCAAGATACGCTCGCGGCCCCAGGTGGACGACGGCGCCCTCCATCGCCGCTGCCCCGAAGCGGCCCAGGCAGAGGCGAGCGCCTACCTGATGAAGCTCCTGTCCTACGATTTGGAGCGCGGACGCCTCGATAAGGCGGCGCATCCCTTTACCACCGGCATAGGCGAATCGGACGTGCGCATAACCACGCGCTATATGGAGGACTTCTTCCCTTCCAGCGCCTTCAGCACCATACACGAGGGCGGCCACGCCCTCTATGAGCTGGGCATAGACCCCGCGCCCGGCTATAAGCGCACTTCGCTGGCCGAGGCCGCGAGCATGGCCGTGCACGAGTCCCAATCGCGGCTGTGGGAGAATATGGTGGGCCGTTCCCGGGGCTTCTGGAAGAACCAGCTGCCGGCCTTCAAGGCTTTTTTAAAGCCGCAGCTCGACGACGTATCCCTTGAGGATTTCTACAAGGCCATAAATAAGGTAGAGCCCTCGCTTATACGCGTAGAGGCCGATGAGGTTACCTACGGACTGCACGTCATCCTGCGCTTCGAGCTGGAAGCCGCGCTCATGGGCGGCACGCTGCTCGTCGCCGACCTGCCTGAAGCCTGGAACGAAGGCATGCGGAAGCTGCTCGGCGTTACCCCGCCGAGCGACGATAAGGGCTGCCTGCAGGATATCCATTGGTCCATGGGCTCCATAGGGTACTTTCCCAGCTACGCGCTGGGCAACCTCTACGGCGCCCAGCTCTGGGACGCCATGAAGGACCAGGGCGTGGATCCTGACGCCGCGGTAGAAAAGGGCGAGCTAGGCGCCATACTGGCCTGGCTCAGGGCTAAAGTGCATAAGCCGGGCGCTATATACAAGCCCGGCGAGCTTATCCAGCGCATAAGCGGAAAGCCCCTGGACGCTTCGCATTTCGTGCGCTACCTGAATCAAAAATACGCGGGAGTCTATGGATTCTGACCCCGCCACGCTGGGGGCGGCGGGCCTGGTAACGGCGCTCGCCGCCCTGTTCCTTTTCGCTTCCGTAGCCAGCCTGATACTCTTTTGCCTTAAGAAGCTCCGTTGCCTTATCGCGAAGGGTCGCTTTGCCACGCCCCGCATCGCGCTATCCTTTCTCTTCATATGCCTGAGCCTAAGCGCTGGCTTCTGCGCCTGGGCCCTCGTTATAGCGGGGCGCGGGGCCATAGCCTATAGCCAGCTCATCGCGTACGCGGCCATAGGCGCGGGCCTGGGCTGCGCCTTCGGCTGGTTTCCGCGGGCTGCGGGCTCGCTTATAGCCGCCGTGGCCCTGAGCTTTCTTGCCCTAGCCTGGCTGGAAAGCGCCGCCTGGCATGAAAGACTGCCGGGGCTCGACGCGGCTCGCCTGTCCGTGTATGAGGCCGACGGGGGCGGCACGCTCGTCGGGCTGTCCGCCCCGGATAGGAACGCCCTGCCCATATTGCAGAACCTGCGCCTGCCGCCCGGCGAGCTGCGCTTCGAGGCCGAACTGCTTTCCGTTCGCGGCCCCTTCGCCGCCTTCATAGGCAGCGCTTTCTATCGCCTCACCGGCCTGCGGGCGGGCGCGGAACGCGTGGCGCTGCCCGTAGAGGAGGGGCCTTTGCACGGGCCTTCCTTCCTGGCCTTCCTTGCGCCTATCCTTGGCTTCGCTAAGGAGGCTTTCCTAAGCCAGGGCATAGCGGCGGCGGAATTTAGCCGGGCTAGCCTCCGTATAGGTCCCGATGCCGGTTTTACGTTAGTATTTGACTAAAAGAAGGGCGCCTGCCTCCTAAGGCCCTTGTCAGTGTTTCTACGTAACGGTATAATGAAGGCCTGGGTATCCTAAGCGATGTCCCAAGGAGCAGTATATGGCAGCAAGACAGGCATTCAGTCCCAAAGCAGTAGCGCCCCTCTCCCTCCTCCTTTCCAACGGCTCCTTCCTGACTACGACTACATACACGACTACCCCCACCACAACGATGTGACGCCCCGGGCGTCCATGAGATTCGCGGCCAGCCCGTAGGGCGGCTCCGAACGGTCCCATCCCGTCGACGCGGGACGGATGACGCTCGGGTTTAGAAAACCAGTCAGTAGTACCATCCTCATTCATAGGCAGTAACGCCCTGGCCAAGCCGTATAGAAAGCTTAGGGCCCGCGTTCATGAAGGTTGCAGTATGTCGTATATAGTCGTGAAATTAGGCGGTTCCGTGTGCGAGGGCCCTTCCTCCGCGCCGGCCCTTGCCCGCATCGTAGCCAGTTATCGCGAGCCGGCGGTGTTCGTGCTCTCCGCGCTTAAGGGCGTAACCGATAGGATACTGTCGTTCAGCGCTTCGGACGAGAGCCGCAATGCCGAGGCGGCGCGGAGCCTCGCGCAGGGCCTCAAGGAGCAATATCTGGCCTTCGCGGCCGCCTTCGGGCCTGGCGCGGCCGCCCTGGCCGCCATTGACCGAGCCCTTGCCCGCCTGGCTGACGAGTTCGTATGCGCGGCGCTTTCGCTCAGCGGAGACAGGCTGGCGCGCCTGGCAAGCTATGGCGAACGCTGCGCCGCGCTGGCTTTCAGCGCGGCCTTAGCGCCGCTTTCCCGCGGCGCAGAGGGCGGCGATGGCTTGCCCGTCGCCTTCCCCGAGGACTTGGGCCTTGAGGCGCTGCCCGGTTCCGGAGGGAACGGCGACGCCGTATGCGAGCATCCCGCCGCCGCCTGGCCCGCCCTCGAGCGCGCCTTGGCGCGCTGGGGGCTTTTGGCCGTGCCAGGCTTCTACGGCATGCTGCCCGACGGCGGCGTGGCCCTGTACGGCAGGGGCGGCACCGACTACAGCGCGGTCGCCCTGGCCGCCGCCGGCGGCGCCCGCTACTGCGAGCTCTACAAGGATTCGGCGGCGCTGCGCA
>JBFZES010000370.1:0-6228 GCA_041306725.1 Spirochaetaceae bacterium
GGCGCGCGCCGGCTTTCTCATCACCTTCGAGCCGGACACGGAGCGCTTCTTCTCCCTCCTAGAGGAAGCGGAGGCCGAGTCTCGGGCGGCGGGCGATTTCCTCATGCTCGTGGACAAAGGCACAGCGCTGCCCGAGGGCTACGAGCCGGGCGATCTCGTGTCGCTCAATGGCTATCCTCTCGCGCGCAATCGCGCCGATCTGCGCCTGCGCAAGGCCATTATGCCCGCGCTGCTCGAAATGGACGCGGCCGCCGCCGCGGCGGGCCTGCGGCTCGTCTATTCGTCGAGCTACCGTTCCTTTGCCTACCAGCGCGAGGTATACGATAGATGGGTGCGTCAGCTGGGCCAGCTCGAGGCGGACCGCGTTTCGGCCAAGCCCGGGCATTCTCAGCATCAGCTTGGCACGGCCATAGATTTTGGCTCTATAGACAATGGCTTCGCCGATACTGCCGAAGGGCGCTGGCTGGCCGAGAACGCCTGGCGCTATGGATTCTCGCTATCCTATCCCCGAGGCCATGAAGCCCTGACCGGCTACGATTGGGAATCCTGGCATTACCGCTACCTAGGCAAGGCGGCCGCGCTGATCGAGCGCGAGTACTTCGGGGGCTTGCAGCAATATTTTTTACTCGCGCTGGACTCCTATCGCCGGCACATGCCTACGCCCTCTCCATAGTCCGCGCCTCTGTACAGCGTCGCCTCGGCTATGCTAGAACCTGCTTACGCCAAGCTGCTTTTTACATAGGCAATGAGCGGAATGGGCGCTTCCGCTAGAGGCCCCGCCAGGGGCCATCCAGGCCACCATACGAGTTCTCACGGGGGATACTGGTGACCATTTCCTCTATCATCGTCATTGCCTTCGTGGCTTTCAGCGGCCTCTTCGCGCTTGGACGCGGCGCAAAGTCCAGCGCCGCCGAATTCAGCCTGGCCGGCCGCCAGCTCTCAGGGCTTGCCCTGTTCGCCACGCTCGCGGCGTCAAACCTGTCGGCCTTTACCGTGTTCGGCGTATCGGGGGCCGCCTACCGCCTGGGCTGGGCCTTCTTCCCCGCCATGGCCTTCGGCACGGCTTTTATGGCGCTGTCTTTCGCGTATATAGGCTTGCCGCTCCGCAGGCTCGCGGCGGAAGGCTCATGGATAACGCCGGGCGACTTCATAGCCGCGCGCTATGGCAACGCGGCGCTGGGCAGGCTGTTTTCTGCCCTGTCGCTATGCTTTACCCTGCCTTATTTAGCCATCCAGGCCAGCTCGGGTGGCAGGCTCATAGCCGGGGCCACCGGCTTAAGCGCGCCTCTTTCTTCCGCTTTGCTCGTCGCCGTGGTGGGCTTGTACGTGTTCAGGGGCGGCCTTAAAGCCGTGGTAAAGACGGATATCGCCCAGCTTGCCGCCCTGGTTGCCTTAGGTTTGGCGGCGGCGGCCGTTATCGTCCTGGCGGCGCTTAAGCCGGACGCGGCGCAGCTCGTGGCGGCCGACCGGGGGGCCGCGGCTCGCGCGGGAGCGGACGGCTCGCTTGGCTGGACGGCGCTGCTCGGCTATTACCTGCTGTGGAGCCTGGCCGACCCCATGTTCCCGCATTTTATGCAGCGCTTCTTTGCCGCGAAATCCGACGCGGCCCTGCTTCGGAGCATGGCCGCCTACCCCTTCGCGCTGCTGCTGGTCTTCCTGCCCATGAGCGCCATCGGCGTGCTCGGCAGATCGCTTGCGCCGGGGCTTTCCGCTACTCAATCCGACGGCGTATTCACCCTGCTCACGGCAAGCCTGGCCGGCCCCGTACTAGGGCCGCTCTTTTCCATAGCGGCGCTCGCCGCGCTCATGTCCACGATGGATAGCCAGCTCTTGTCCTGCGCCTCCATGCTGAGCGCTGACCTGCTGCCTAAGCGGGGCGACGGCGCGCGCCGCACGGCCGTAGCGGGCGCGGTCCTGGCCTTCGCGGCGTGGCTCGTATCGCTGCGCCCGCCCGAGGCCATGCTGTCGTTCTTGAACCGGGCGGCTTTTCCCGGCTACGCGAGCCTGGCCCCGGTAGCCTTGGCGGCGATATACGCGCCTGGGGTGGGGGCTGCCGGAGCGGCTACCGCTCTCGTGGCGGGGGCGCTGCTCGTGCTCGCGCAGTCTACCGGCGCTTTCGTGCCGCCCCTGCCTTCGGTGTTCTTCAACGCCGGCGTACAGGCGGCTATTTTAGCCGCGGCATGGGCCTTAAAACGCCATGCCCCGACTTCGCTTAGGGCATCGGCCGCGGTTCGGCCGCCGTTTTCGCGCGGCTGGTCATTGATTTTCCTGCTCATGGGCGTAGCTGGCCTAGATTTCTGGAGCTTTTCTCTGCCTGCCTGGGAGGAACGCGCCTTGCTGGGCTTACCTTACTGGCTGTGGTACCAGATTGTGGCCGTCTTGGCCCTGGGCGGGGTTTTTTACCTGTATGCGCGGCGGGCGCAGGCCTGCCAGGGGTCCCGGCAGGGCCTATAAAATAGGCCGGCTTAGTAGGATTTGCTGGCCGCTTCCCGCTGCTTGATCGTTTCCTGCCTGAAGCCCTCGCCGAATTGTTCAACGGTCTTGGCGAACTGCTTCTCGCTCTGGAAGCCGTAGTCCTGCAATACCAGCTTCTCGATCTGATCGAAGGTCATGCCGCCGGTTTCGTACTCGCAGAAGGCGTTAGCCAGGTACACGGTAAAGGCCACGTCCTTGTGGTCGGTGGTCATCAGGCCCGGTTCGTGGTGGTAGCGTATAGCCGCTACCAGCGATTCGGGGAAGTTCCACTTTTCAGCCACGCGGGCGCCGATTTCGGCATGGTTCATGCCGCCGGACAGATCCTCGAAGGTTTTCTCGTCTATGCCCTTGCTGCGGCAGAAGGAGCGTATATGGGTGAGCAATTCCGGATGCACGGCACTGAAGATGATCTTGCCCATATCGTGGAGCATGCCGCCCACGTAGGCGTCATCCTGGAGCGGCCTGTTGGACGATTTGAAGTTCTTGGCCAGATTGTAGGAATAGTAGGCGCAACGATAGCTATGGTCCCAGAGGGCTTTCTGGTCCATGCCGTGCTCGCCGGCGAGGATTTTCTGGGAGCCGTAGGAAAAGAGCAGGTTCTTGATGCCCCGCAGGCCCACGAGCTTGACCGCGTCCACGATGTTGTCCACGCGCCTAGGCAGCATGAACTGGGCCGAATTGACGAGCTTTAAGAGGTCGGCCGTCATGGCGGGGTCGGTGGATATGTGCCTGGCTATCTCTATCATCTCGCTCTTTGGGTCGCCGATCAGGCGCTGAATGGCCAGGATATTCTCGGGGAACTGAGGCAAGCCGCTTATGCGGCGCACGATTTCGTCGGTAAGGGTGGAGAGGCTCTCTATCTTCGTGGCGTTCACCGGCACGGTAATACGGGCCACGGTTTCTCCGCTATCCACCCGTATGTCGAAGCAATCCTCGTCCAAGCCCATTTTCTTGAGCATAAGCACGAGTATGACCAGGCCTAAGCCGGCGCCTTCGCTGGAATCGAGTACCTGGGCCATGGCTTCCTCAAGGGAGGTGTACTTCCTGGAGCGGGCCAGCTTGTCCTGTATGCGCATGTACTCGGTGCGGTTGAGCTGGGAGTTGTTGCGCACCTCGAGTACCACGTTCGATCCCCTGGCCTGGAATATGACTTTTACGTAGTACTGTTTCTCTTTTTGCTTCTGAAGGTAATAGTTGATGTTCTCCAGGGTGTCGCTTTTAAAGCTATTCATGCCCTCTTCGTATTCGGAGGGGTCATTCAAGTCCAGATTCCGCGTCTCGAAGTACACGCGCTTGGTATTGGCTTTCTTCGCGTTTACCGCCAATTCGCGCAGGCAGTATACCAGATAGTCTTTGATTTTAGCCTGACCCAGTTCGCCCAGGAATACTTCGAGCACGGACTCGATGTACACTTCTATTTCATGCGGCAAGGTATAGGTCGTTATGGTGAGGGGTATGGCGCTGTGGGCGGCCTTTTTAATCTTTGCTACGTCTACTACGAGTTCATTTCCAGCCATTCGTGCTTCCTCTTGAAGACCCCGTGGGGCCATACTTTATGAGTTTTGATTTTACTTGATTAAGCCTACAAGAACAATGACCGATTCGCAACCGAAAATCGCAAACTTCTTTCTATATACGCTCTTTTTAACAATAATTCGGCTATAAAAAAGAAACAGTGGTATACTCGCGGCATAACGATGAAAAAAATATTGATAGTCGATTCAGACGAAAAAACGTCATCGATGGCTCGATCATTCCTTGCGCGCGACTTTGAGCTTGAACTGTGCCCCTCCGTGGAAGCCGCCCTGGCTCGATGGAGGGGAGAGCGTTTTGATGCGGTGTTGCTCGATATCGGACCCGACACCCTCGGTTCCTATGCCGATCCCCTGGGCTTCATAGGCCGAAGCCTCCATGGGCCGGCTATCGTGGCCGCCTTGCCCGCGCTTGACGCCCAGGCGGTCGTGGATCTGGTACGCGCGGGGGCGAGTTCCTTCATCGTTAAGCCCTTTGAGCCCGAACTGCTCGCGCGTACCCTGCGGGCGGCCATAGCCAGGCAGCCGCCGCCTTCAATAGAGGGCCCTCCTTCCGCATCGTTGCGCGCGGAGCCGCCCCCGATAAGAAAGGCCGCCGAGGAAGCGCTGCCGCGGGAGCGGGCTTGCCGCGATGCCCGCCCCTCGCTGCCGGAGGGCAGTCCTCGCGGCGGAAAAAGCGAAGCCGTCTCCAGCATCAGGCTGCTTGGCGCTAGCAAGGACATAAGCGAGGCCCTGCGCACCGCCGAGCTCTATGCCAGGCACGATATGCCCGTGCTGATCGTGGGGGAAAGCGGCACGGGCAAGGAATTGGCCGCGGCGGAGATTCACGCGCGTTCGGTGCGGAAAGACAAGCCCTTCGTAACGATAAATTGCGCGTCCGTTCCCGAGCATCTCGCGGAAAGCGAGCTCTTCGGCACCGTTAAGGGGGCTTTTACCGGCGCCGTGGAGAGGCAGGGGCTCTTCGAAGCAGCGCAGGGGGGCACCTTATTCCTGGACGAGATCGGAGAGTTGCCGTTGAGCGTGCAGCCAAAACTGCTCCGCGCCATAGAAAATCGCAGCGGAACGCGCATGGGCTCGAGCGAGACCCGCTACTATGACGTGCGGGTGCTGTCGGCCACGAACGCGCCTTTGCTCGATGACCCGAGGGCCTTTCGGCCCGAACTGCTCAACCGCCTGAATGTGCTAACGCTGAAGATGCCCGCCTTGCGAAATCATCCGGAAGACATACGCCTGCTCGCCTCGGCCTTTCTTGCTGAAGTGGCCCCGGAAAAAGCCTTTGACGAGTCGGCGCTCCTGGCGCTCGAAGCCTGGCACTGGCCTGGCAATGTCAGGGAACTAAAAAACCTGATAAACCGCGTCGCCGTATTGAGCGCGGAACGGACACTCATATTTGGCGAGGATATCGAGGCCCACAGGAGCGGATCTTTCGGTATCGGCCAGCGCGCCTTGCTGCGTTGAGGCGATTATTGCGCAAACGCGGGGTAAAACCGCCGGCCCCTAGCTCGTTTAGCGAAGCACGCGCACCGAGAGGGCCGTGGCGTATACGGATGGCTTGCCGTCGGGGCCTGGCCGCAACGCGGCTCCGTCGATCAGTATGGCGGCCCGGGTGCCCACGTCAATATCTGACAGGGCTTCGAACTCCTCGCCAGAGAGGATGAGGAATATCCGGTAGAGCTCTATGCGCGCGTTGCCTATCCAGCGGCCTTCGGTAAACTCCATTATGGCTTCGTAGCCTTCCGCGTCGCTCTGTATTGGCTTGGAAAGGCTGCCAAAGAGCAGGAAGGCCTTGCCGCGGGTGTAGTCTCGCAGGGCGGCTTCTCCCGATTGGGCGAGGCGGGCAAGGTCTATGAGCGACCCGTCCAAGACCAGGGCGCCGTTATACTGGCTGTCGCCAAGGGCTTGGTCTTGAGCGAATGCGGCGCTTATAGCCACGAGGGCGATAAGGGCACAGAATAGCGCACGTTTCATGCTGGCCTCCGCTAGAAGCGTAGCCCCCGGCGGGCTCTAGGTCAAGCCGCTTTTTTTAAGGAGCCCTTGACTCAAGCGCGGCTAGCTTAGTGAAAAGGCCCTCGAAGCGCGCGGCCTCGGCCTCGCTTAAGCCCGCGCGCGCCATTATCTCGGCCAAAAAGGCCTCGTTTTCCGGGCGGCCCGCTATCTTAAAGAAGCCGGCCGCCTGGAGCCGGTCCGCTATGGCCTTCGCGCGCGCCAGCGCGCGGCCTCG
>JBFZES010000371.1:0-6071 GCA_041306725.1 Spirochaetaceae bacterium
CTAGAATTTTCCGTCCGTCGCCAGGAGGATATCGGCCGAGCCGCCGGGAGCGTCCAGAAAGGGTTCCACGCCGAAGCGCAGGAACTCGGGATATACAAAGGGTATGAAGTAGAGGCCCGCCGAGGCGTCCAGGCTGACGAGGTCGCGCCAGTAGAAGCGCCTCGTGCCGGCTTCCGCGCCGAAGGGCCGGTCAAGGCTTAGCCTGGCGAACCATTCGGGAACCGGCCTGCGGGCAAGGGCCTTGAGCCGCAGTTCCGGTTCGAGGCCGGTAGCCGTGAACTCCAGGCTACGTTCGTTAAAGCCCTCTTTGGATACGCGGAGCGAGAGGAAAGCCCCTTCCTTGGTGGCAAGGTCATAGTAGCCTTCCTGGATTAGGCCCAGGTCCACGAGGCCGCGCTCGCCGTCGAAGGCCTGAAGCAGGGCGCCCTCGTCGGCAGAGAGGAGCCGTATGAGTATAGGCGTGCCAAGCTCGATTACCTGCTCTACCACGACCGTCTCGATTATTATCTCTTCGCGCTCTATGAGCTGGACGGACGTGGGCACAGGTTCAAGGGCTATCTTGATGCGCCCGGCTATGTCGGCGCTCATGCGGTCTATGGTATCGAAGATATCCAGGCCCGCCAGGCCGGTATCCTGGGCGCTTAAGGCCAGGGCCTCGGACGACGCGTCTATGGCGCGCACGCCTATGCGCAGCTGCCCGCCTTCTAGCGCATAGAAGCCTATGACCGCTACGTCAGCCCCGGCGAAGCGCGCGGCCGCCAGGGCCGCCGATACCTCGGTGGCCGGCTCGGAAAGAAGCTCGCGCAGGCGCGCGCCGGGAACGGCGGGGTAGCCCACGCGCTCAAGCTCCAAGGCCAGGCTGTCCGCGATGAGCCTGGCGTAACTGCTCGGGGCTCCGGATAGAGGCACGAAATCGAAGACCGCTACCCTGCGCGCAAGCGCGCCCTGGGCAAACGCGCCGAACGCTGGTATGAGGAGCATGATGCAGAGTAGGGCCAAAGGAAGCCCTTTGTCGCGCGGCATCCCTTTATTCTAGCGTACGAAACGCCCCAGCGCAAAGGAAGCCGATAAAAAACCGCCCCGCAAGGGGCGGCTTTACCGGTTCATGCGAACCCTGGCGGCCTTATACGCCTTCGGGGACCGTCTGCGCCCTATGGCCTGCCTCGTAGGCGAGGAGTTCCGCTTCTACCACGCGGGCGAGGCGCTTGACGCCCTCGCGTATGGTCTCGGGGCTGCAGTACGAGAAGTTTATGCGCATGGCGTTGTGCTCGGGCTGGTCGAAATAGAAGGCCGAGCCCACCACGAAGGCCACTTTTTCCTTTTCCACGGCCTTGAGTATGAGCTCGTCGGTGTTGATGTACTTTGGCAGCGATATCCAGAGGAAGAGGCCGCCCTCGGGCTTGGTCCATTTGATATCCCAGCGCTTGGGCATGAACTCCTCAAGGCAGGCCACCATGACGTTCCTCTTCTCGCGGTAGTTCTCGCAGGTATTCTTGATCACGTCGTAGAGCTTGCCCGTCTTCATGTATTCGGCGAGCCATTTCTGGGTAAACACGCTGGTGCAGAGGTCCATGGCCTGCTTGGCTATGACGAGCTTAGCTATGATCTTCTCGCTGGCCATGATCCAGCCCACCCGCAGGCCGGGGGAGAGTATCTTGGAGAAGGTTTTCAGGTTGATGACCGTGCCGCGGTTCTCGCCGTGCTGGTCGATCTGATATATGGAAGGAATGTGCTCGCCCATGAAGCGTATCTCGCGGTAGGGCGAGTCCTCCACGATGATCAGGTTGTGCTTGTAGGAGAAGTCCAGGAGCGCTTTGCGCTTGGCAAGGCTCCAGCAGAAGCCCGCGGGGTTCTGGAAATCAGGTATGACGTATATGTATTTGACTTTGCCGCCCGCGTGCAGGGTCTTGGCGTAGGAGCGCTCGAGCGCGTCCATGTCGAAGCCGTCCTGCTCGGGCGTAAAGGGTATGCCCAGCACCTTGGCGCTGTAGGACTGTATGGCCTGTATGGCGCCCACGTAGGTTGGGCGGCCGGCTATGACGTAATCGCCGGGGTCCAGGAAGAGCTTGGCCACCATGTCCAGGGCCTGCTGGCTCGCCGATACGACCAGGAGATTCTCGCTCTTAAGGCTTACGCCCTGACGCTCCTCAAACTTAATGAGTTCGGCCTTGAGGTCGCTGTCGCCCTCTGTGGTGCCGTACTGGAGAGCCTTGGCCGCGTGCTTGTCGAATACGACATCGGCGGCGGTTTTTAAGTCGGCCACGGGAAAGGTTTCGGGGGCGGGCAGGCCGCCGGCGAAGGAAATGATCTCGGGCTGTACGGTGAGCTTGAGGAGTTCGCGTATCACGCTCTTCTTCATGTTCCTCGCGTTGGCGGAAAACACGGAGTCGAAATCTACCATGGCGTTAGTTCTCCTTATGGGCCGCGCTAGCGGCAACGCTTCGCTGGTGTAATGGCTACCACGGCCATATCGTACATCGAAATAGGCTCTTCGTAAATATGTAAAAAATGAAATGGTATTTTGAAATATGAAATATAGCCTTGGCAATACAGATAAACTATACTCAGAGGAGTCCGACGAAGGCAAGGAGGCCACGGTGATAAGCGTATTTATCGAAGCCCAGGCGGGCAGCCGCGACAAGGGCGTTTACGACGAGGCGAGCTTTCAGCGTACCGGCACAAGGACAGCGCTGCTGCCCTACCCATACCCCTACGGCTTCATACCGGGTACGGCCGGAGGCGATGAGGGCGAGTGCCTGGACTGCTATATCATTAGCTCGCGGGCCCTTCAAGCGGGCAAAGCTTACGCCGCCGAGCCCTTTGCCCTGCTTGAGATGCTGGAAGACGGCGGCGTGGACCACAAGCTCTTAGCCCGCCTGCCCGACGAGAGTGAGCCTCCCCCCGCGGCTTTGCCCGCGCTGCGGGACGAGCTTGAAGCCTTCATCCTTGGCATATTCAAGGCCTATCCTGAGGTACAGGTGCGCATAGGCGCTCTGCTGCCCAAGGCGGAGGCCCAAAGGCTCGCGGAAGAGCGGCGCCTTGCAGGAATGAGCACGGAAAGGGGGTGAGGGCTCTGGCTCAGAGGCCTATGTTTACCCCGGCCATAAAGCAGCTTAAATCGCCCCAATACGCTCCAAATCCAGCAAAGGCAGCCACGCTATCAGATAGGGTGTACGATGCTCCCAACTCAGTGTAGAAATCGATGGTAGTCTTATAGCTAGTCTCAGTCTCCAAGTAATAGAGGAATCCGAACCCCACGCCGGCAAAGACTGCCAAGCCAGGTATGGCGTTAATTTCGTACCTGATTGTAGGCATGAGCCCAATACCCACCAAGCTGTAATCGCTGCCGGTCTTCGGGCTGTATATCGCTTGCGCTTTTCCACCTAGTTGGACGGGTATCGGGAAATTTCCCGTATAACGCGTGGCTCTGTATTCTCCTCCAAGCGCTGCGTACATGCCGCTGCCAATGCCGGCCCCCGCATGCATATAAATCTTTTTTGCAGGTGCTTCCTGCGCAAATAATCCAGCCGTCGCAGTCATGGCGATGAGTGCGAGCAGAATCACCTTATGCATACTTCCTCCACGGTATTTTTTTATATTCTACCAGGCAGTTAAAAAACGAGGGATTAGGATGCTGCTAGAAAATTGATATCATAACGTTAATTACTAATTAGTTCCTTGAAGCTTGTGTATCTATAATAAACTTACATTCCCTGGTATGGAGTACTTTAATCGACATACAATCTATGGTATGCCGGACTGCTCAAACACAAGCTTCGGGGAACTAGGCCAGATTAAGGAGGTATCCTATGTCCGTATCGAAACGCGCTTATGCAGCGAAGGCGCTTATCCTCGTCGCGTTATTCGTCGTCGGCATGCCCCTCATGCCTCTTTTGGTATCCGGACGCTGGGGTTGGCCGGAAGCCTGGGCCTACGCAGCGCTCAGCGTCGTGAGCTTCGCCATCAGCCGCTTCCTTGCCGCGCGGAAGGATAGCGGGATACTGGCGGAACGGGCTAATTCCTTAGGGCGGCCAGACGCCGAGCCCTTCGATAGGCTCCTGCTCCCGCTCCTGGCGCTGGGCGGCGCGGCCCTCCCGTTGGTGTGCGGTCTGGACGAGCGCTTTGGCTGGTCGCCCCATTTTTCAAGCGCCTTAAAGCTCGTGGCACTCGGCGTTTTTATAGGTGGCCTGATACTGTCATCGTGGGCCCTGGTGGATAATCGCTTCTTTTCAGGGACGGTGCGCATACAGGCCGAACGCGGCCATAGTGTCGTGTCCAAAGGTCCCTACGCTTGCCTAAGGCACCCCGGCTATGCCGGCGGCCTGCTGACCTATTTCGCTGCCCCGGTCCTCCTCGATTCATCATGGGCCTTTATCCCCGCTATCGCTCTGACGCTCATCTTGATAATCAGGACATATTTTGAGGATCAGGCCCTGAGTAGCAAGCTGCCTGGCTATGAAGACTATGCGCGGCGGGTTCGCTTCAGGCTAATACCCTGGCTGTGGTAGGGCCTTTTCTTACTCGCTAGCTCCTTGCCCAGACAATATTTTAGTGGACTATACTTGTCTTTATGTATGGTAAGATATACATTATGTAGAAGATAATATACAGAAGTGCTCAAATAAATTTGCAGCGCATGCGCGTCGCGTCTATTTGTCCCGGCGCCGCGCTCGTCGACGAAGTGTTTTCATTCGGCCCCAAGGCCGGGAAAGAGAGCGAATCATGAAGGCTATTACCGTCAAGAAGTCCGGCGGCCCCGAGGTCCTTGCCCTGGCCGATATCGATAAGCCCAAGCCTGGCCGCGGCGAGCTGCTTATCAAGGTTAAGGCGGCCACGGTTACCGTGGGCGACGCCAAGCTGCGGTCCATGTCTCGCGCCATACTCGTGCCCCTCGGGCTTATCTTCGGCTTCAAGCCCATGAAGGTTGCCGGGGTAGAGTTCGCTGGCGTCGTGGAAGAGCTTGGCGAGGGAGTGACGGGCTACGCCAGAGGCGAGCGCGTGCTGGGCACGACCACGGGCTTAGAGCGCGGCGCCAACGCCGAGTTCGTCGCGGTGCCTGAAAAGAGCCGCATGGGCGTGCTTGCCAAATTGCCTGAGGGCCTCTCCTTTGAGGAAGGCGCGGCGCTGCCAGTAGGGGCCATGACCGCCTGGCAGATACTCCAAAAAGCGGGCCCGCTGCAGGGTAAGCGGGTACTCGTGTACGGCGCATCCGGCTCGGTGGGCTCCTACGCCGTTCAACTCGCCGCATTGCAGGGCGCCAGCGTGAGCGCCTTCTGCGGCGCCGCCAACGCCGCCATGGTGAAGGGCCTCGGCGCGGCCGCGGTACTTGATTACCAGAGCCAGGCTTTGGCCGATGCCGGCGAGCAGGACATAATCTTCGACGCGGTGGGAAAGCTGTCGCGCCGCGCCTACGCGCCCATCCTGGCAAAGGGCGGCGTGTACCTGTCGGTGCGCGGCCCCACCTCGGAACGCGCCGACGAGCTGCGCTACCTCGTCGGCCTTGCCGCAGAGGGCCGCATCAAGCCCTTCATAGACCGCCGCATACGCCTGGAAGACGTGCCCGAGGCGCATAGGCTCGTGGACTCGGGCCGCAAGCGCGGCAATATCGTGGTGATTGTGGACTAGGGCCTCGCCTTGCGCGCCTGCGCCTTTTCGCGCTAGTCTAGGGGCTTAGATTCCATTCCAGAGTAACGAGGAAGCCCATGGCTCTTAACTGCGGCATCGTAGGCCTGCCCAACGTAGGCAAATCAACCATATTCTCCGCGCTCTCCAGCGCCAAGGCCGAGGCGGCCAATTATCCGTTCTGCACCATAGAGCCCAACACGGGCATAGTGCCGGTGCCCGACCCCCGGCTTGACCGCCTGGTGCAGCTCTTTGAGCCGCTCAAGCGCGTACCGGCGGTGGTGGAATTCGTGGACATAGCGGGCTTGGTGGCGGGGGCCAGCAAGGGCGAGGGCCTAGGCAACAAGTTCCTGGCCCACATACGCGAGACGGGCATCGTGGCGCAGGTGGTGCGCTGCTTCGACGACCCCGACATCATACATGTGAACAACCGCGTGGACCCCACCAAC
>JBFZES010000372.1:0-2787 GCA_041306725.1 Spirochaetaceae bacterium
GCCGCTAAAGCCGCTCAGCTTACCTGCACGCCTTTCCAGAAGGCAAAGTAGCCCTGTATCTGCGCGGCCGCGCTCTTGGGCTCTGGATAGTACCAAACCGCGTCTTCAAGCGCCTTGCCGCCTACCCGCAGGCTTTTATAGGAAGCTTCGCCCTTCCAGGGGCAGGTCGAATGCGAAGCGCTATCGACGAAGTATTCGCTCTTCACGTCGGCCGGCGGAAAGTAATGGTTGCCCTCTACGACTATGGTCCTCTCGCTCTTTGCTATGACCACGCCCTGCCATTGCGCCTGTATCATGGGTAGCTCCTTCTTATAAAAAGTAGATTATTTTTAATATAAGGTTTTATGAGCGCTGGGGATAGGTCGAGGTGAGCGATGAGGCGTATAGCCGCGAGCGCTTGCATGGCGAGGCGCGGTAGAGGGCGCGGGCGCTTATCCCGGCCCTTATCGTTTCGCGAGGGAGCGCAGCTCGTCCTGCGTGTAGCGATACGCCGAGCCGCAGTTGTGGCACGTAACCTCGACGGGGAAGGGGCCGTTGGCTGCCATATCGGCCAATTCGTCCGCTGGCAGGGCGCCAAGGAAGGAGCGCAGGCGCTCACGATCGCAGGGGCAGTGGAATTCCGCGGGGCGATCATCCAGCAGATTAAGGTCAAAAAAGGGAAAGGAGCGCAGCGCCACGTCCATGCGGGACGCGCCGGTAGCGAAGGTTTCGCCCAGGCTCGGCAAGCCGTATACCAGGCGCTCGACCCTGTCCAAGGCCTCGGCCTTGGCAAAGGGCAGGGCCTGCAGGAAGAGGCCGCCCGCGCCCGCCACGCGGCCCTCCGCGTCAAAGTGCACGCTCAGGGTAAAGCTCGTGCGCAGCTGCTCGGACATGTGGAAATAGTAGGCAAGGTCTTCCGCGAGCCGCCCCGTCTGGGCGCCGGCGGTGCCCGACACGGGATCGGTCCTGCCCTCCATAAAGCGGGTAATCGATACCTGCCCCTGACCTATGAGCGCCCCGGAGTCGAAATTCTCCGGCAGCGTGGACAGGTCTATGGTCGAGGCGAAGAGGCGGCCGCGCACCTGGCCAAGGGCGTTGCATTCCGCGCTGTAGCCCTGGGCGGGGCCATTGCCTTCCACGCGCAGGGCCAGGCGGTCAGCGCCTTTGATCGTTATGGAAAGCAGGGCGGCGGCAATATAGGCCTTGCCTAAGAGGAGGGTCTCGAAGGCGCCGAGCGCGTGGGCCTGTGCCATGAGGCTCACCATGCGGGTAGCGGACACCAGCGCGCCCCGTATGGCGTCGCCTTCCAGGGTAAAGATGGTCAGGCCGTCGGGGGCTAGGCCCGCAAGGCGCTTTATTTGTACGGGATCGCGGATTATTGGCGTTATCATAGGGTCCATCCTATAGTATTGTAGGATAATGCTAAAGTCATCGATATTCGAAACGGCCTTCGTGGCCCTGGCGGCCCTGCTCTCCTTGAGCATGCTGGCGCTCGCACGGCGCAAAGACGATGCTCGCGCGCGGCTTTATCTTAGGCTCCTGGCGGGGGCGGGCTTCGCGCTCTTCATTACCCTTCGCATAGCGGATTCCTTAACCTGGCGCTCTGCGCCTGCCTTGTGGGTTCTCGTGGCGTGCTTTTCCTCCGCCTTTTTCGGCGCGCGGAGCGCCACGGCGCGCCCTATGCGTATCATAGGCGCCGCCGGCCTGGCTATAGTCGCCGTGAACGCGGCCATACTCGTAGCCTTTCCCCTGCGAGACCTAACGCCGCCAAGCGGACCCTACGCGGTAGGCAGCTCCGCGTTCATGGCGGAAGATGAAACGAGAAGCGGCGTGTACCTCGATGCGCCGGGGCAGAACAGGCGCTTCATGGTGCAGGCTTTCTATCCGGCGGCCGCCGGCGCTGAAGCCTATCCGCGGCTAGCCTGGATTGAATTGGAAGGCCTGCGCGAGGCCTTCGCCTCCTTCGCGGGATTGCCTGCCTTTGCCATGTCCCATTTAGGCCGCATACGGGCCAACGCGCGGCTCGGGGCGCCCGCGGCTGAAGGCCGCTTTCCCGTCCTCATATTCTCGCATGGCTGGACGGGCACCAAGATCATGCACTACGACCTTGCCGAAGAGCTGGCTAGCCGCGGCATCGTGACCCTCCTCACCGACCATCCCTACGGCGGCCTCTACGTGGGCTTTCCGGACGGCGGCGATGTACCCTGGTATGAAGACGCCCTGCCCGAGCGCGCCAAGGATACGGGTTTCCTGGACGCGGCGCGCTACCTCGTCGGTACTTACGCCGACGATATAGAGGCCCTCGTAAGGCAACTACGGGCGGGAGGGCTTCCTTCGCCGCTGGGCGCCCACGCTGACCTAAGCCGCATAGCCCTAGGCGGCCATTCCACCGGCGGGGGGGCTGCCGCCCTCGCGGCCATGCGCGATTCCGAGTTGGCCGGCCTCGTAGCCCTTGACGCCTGGGTTGAGCCCCTGGGGACGGAAGTGGACGCGGGGCTACAGGTACCCCAGCTGCATATAGGAAGCGCGCAGTGGAAGGGCGGGCTCAACGAGCCCTGGCTAGCCAGGCTTGAAGCGGCGAGCGGCCCCTGGCTTTCATACCGCTTGGAAGGCTCGACGCATGTCGATTTCGCCATGATACGCTACATCACGAATGCCGCGCGCCTTATAGGCTGGGCAGGGAGCCTCCCTGAGCGCCGCTACGCGGAGCTCTGCACGGAAGCCATCGCAGCTTGGCTTGAGGAGCTATTCTCCGTCTCTTCGGACCCATACGCGCGCCTGCCTGTCGGCGACGAAGCGCTGTTTGAC
>JBFZES010000373.1:0-8008 GCA_041306725.1 Spirochaetaceae bacterium
AACCCAGCCAGACAGCCCTCCCAGAGTGCAAAAACCAAGATGCTGATACCGACATTCGTGACATTGTAGGCAAGGAAAATATGACCAAAAGAGAAAAACACTCCGGATACGAGGGCGGCCCGCACAGGTTTCATTTTTTCTTTTCCTGTTAGCCACCCATGGAGGTATCCCCGAAAGAGAACCTCTTCGTATAGATTGCCAGACAGGGCAAGGGAAAGTATGAAAGGCAGATGATGGAGAGACACGGGGCCTCCCCGGTTCTCTATGGGAACTCCAAAAATGTACACAAGAACCAAGGGGAGGGCCGCAACGACCGCCCCGATCACCCCGATGAATAATCCATGCACCTTGTTTCCCTCGAACCATGTTACCTGCGCTGCAAGTTCCGGCGACAGGGTCTGCATGAGAAATACAAAGCCTATACTGCTCAGGCTAAGCAGCATGAGTGCAACTGGATCAGCTATGAAGCGAATCCACAGGAAACCTTCATTTCCTATGCTCCACAGCCCTATAGGAGTCATCGCATCTCTGGTGAATATGAATACAACGATAAAGAGAAAAAGATGAAAAATAGGATGGGCTTTCCGTAGAAGAAGGAAAAGTACAGCCGCAAGAACAAGCCCTGGTAAGAGCATAAGCAGGTATTGCACGATTATCATGAGGATACCTCCAGCCGCGATTATGCCTTTTCGACATAGGCTTGTCCACGCTGGATCAAGCGCCGTACCCGCCTATGCCATCCTGCTTGCAGCACAGCCCGGCGTTGTGCTTTTTACCGGTTCATAGATCCTTCTCCATAAATACTGCCCCTGGTATGGGATTCACGGTGTATTGGGAAAGTATGGATTGGCACTGCCGCAATGAATACAGTTCGCCGTGTGCACGCACAGGAGCTTCCCACAGGAGGGGCAGCTCCACTTCTGCCTGGCGGCCGCGATGAAAGCCTCTAGGCCGTCCTTGCCGGCGGTTTCCAGATTCTGCAGCAGGTTCTCTCCATACTTGGCACTATAACGTTTGTTCAGGTCCTTGATGCGCCGGCAGGGATATTTCGGGCACTCACCGCATAACAAAGCCGGGTTACCATGCTTTTCGGGACAGTCCTTTATGCTGCACACGGTGCAATGATAGGGTTTATTCCCTACAGCCTGGCAGCCAACGCATTTGTTTTTTGTGCGCTGGAAAGCCATGCAGAGATCACAGATGACGCCGCAGGGGGCTAGACTCGTGTCGTCCATAGCGCTTAAGCCCCCGGCTGTGGCGCTTCGCCTTTCTGTACCTGCTCCAGAAGCGGAATCAGGTCCTTCTCGAGCTGGTAATGATAACTGAGAAGCTTGCCGTTGAGGACGAGACTGAAGACGCCATAGGCTGATGGGGACAGCCGTAGGAGGTCCTCCCGGCTTTTTAGCTCGAGGACACGGCTCTTGATACCGACTGTTGCCGCGGCGGCCATGGCCGCCTGCGCGGCATCTACGATGTAGGGGCATTGATCTGACCTTATGATCGTCAAGCCATCCCCGAAGGCCTCGGCTTTCTGCTCCCAGCCGCCGGCAAAGGTAGGCGACGGATAGTTGCCGAATTTCTTGACCATCAGCGAAAAAGAGGGAGGCGAGGTATCAACGCACTCGAATCCGTTCTTGTCCAGGACCTGGCGGTGGGCCAGCCACACCTTTTCGCTGGTCACCATGGCAACGCCCTTCAGCTTCTGCCTTTTCGCGTCCTCGATGCATGCGTCAAGCAGCGCAGTGGAAAACCCATTACCCTTGCTCTTGCCTACGACCCACAGACAGTGAATGAACATATAATCATCGGCGTGAACCCCGCGCCATGCATACTTGCCGGGGATGTATTCGATAAAACCCCGTTCCGGCAGGGTGAGCATCTTGATCTGCATACCCTCAGAAAAGCGTTTCTTGAGCCAGCTAAGCTTTCGCTGGTAACCCTCGGTTTTCTTCTTGCTCATGTAGCAGAAGAAACCAGTCGCGTCTACGTTTTCCAGGTTTACATCGATCATATTCAACACTCCTTGATTTCGATTGTATCCCCATAGTTGGCGACCTCAAGGCGGCTCTATCTTTATCGCTCCCCCGTACATTGGTGAGCGCTTCCATCAGTATATCATCGATCAAGAACAGGCCCAGTATAGCGGGGGAACAGCAATCCCGCAACGAATAGAAAAAACTAGGCTGCCTGTATCCACAGCCCGCCTTGAAGGTTGTATAGGTACTCCTCCTTGTAGCGGGCCGCCTAGGGACACAATCCTAAGGCGGCTTTTTTTTTATCGTGTATTCTGCCACAACGGGGAGCGCCACATGCAAGAGCGCGGAAAGCGTAGCCTCGACGCGCCCCCCCGCCCGGGCCTCCTCGGTCGAGCGCGACCTGCGGGGTCTCGGGCTTCCCCATAACTTAATCGTTTGTCAGGTAGGTAATAAAACTATGATTTGGAGTTTTTCCGGTTGAATTCCGCGAGTACGGCTATATCCCCCAGATCCTTGGGTCGGCCAGTGCTGCGTTTGTTGATCATAAACTCATGCTGCCCAAGGAAAAAAATCGGGACGGATCCATAGCTGGCCGCTTGTCGGTGAGGCCAGGCTTCAGCCCAGGCGACGCCTGATATGGATGTAAGTATATCTACCCGGGAGGGAACAACGCCGAGCTGAATGACCATGTCGGGAGCGGTAAAATCCTTGACGGTCAATCCAAGAGCGCCAAACCCAAAATCATCAAGCGCCTCGACTACCCGTTCGGCATTCTTAGGGTCGGGGTTGATCCATACGTCCATGTCTCCGGTATTACGCGGCACGCCATGAAAGGCAAGAGCGTAGGCTCCAACAAGCAGGTACTCAACGGCTCTGGAGTTTAGAGACGCTAACAACTCTTTGAAGTCGCGGTTGATCTCCATACCACTCCCTCCTCAGTCGTTCAACGGCCAGTATGCGATCCTCGGGGGGCTGCCGTAGCCACCAGCTTAGGTCGTCGAATTCATCTGAATCTGACAAGGTACGGCGTCGTATGGTCAACTGCACCTAGTGTAACCTCTTCATCAAGTATACCTGTTATTGATAAGCCATTCTAGCTCTATTCGCCCGTGGGTATTGGCTTTAAATTTATCGCCTAATCTGCTACAACGATGACAGGAGCCTTACATGAATACGAACGACGTCTTGAAGCGCCTGCGCTTCGCGGTAAAGATAAGCGACGCTGCCATGATGGAGGCCCTGGCTCTCGGCGGCAGCCCCATAAGCAGGGAGAAGCTCGACTCCTATTTTCTTAAGGAAGAGGAGGAGGGCTATGCCCTCTGCCCTCAAGGCGCGCTTCTAGCCCTCCTTGACGGCATGATAGCCAAGAAGCGGGGACCGAGGGAAGAAACGCCGGGCTCGTCAGGCGTCCACAGAGCGGCGGCCCCGACGCTGGATAACAATATGGTACTCAAGAAGCTGCGCATAGCCTTTGAGCTTAAGGAAGAGGACCTGCTTGAGGCCATGAGGCTCGGCGGCGCGGAACTCTCCAAGAACGAGCTTTCCGCCCTTTTCCGCCGCAAGGACCAGAAGAATTATAAGGAATGCATGGACCAGTTCCTGCGCAACTTCCTCGCGGGCCTGGCCAAGCTCGACAAGGCCCGCTACTAAGGGGTTGATCCCGGCCTTATTCCCATTTAAAGAGGGCGGAGCTTAAGGCCAGGAAGCCTATGGTTAGCCCGCCGAGCACGAGGAGGTTCGGGGCTATAGCTGCGAGCCCCGCGCCGTCGAGCATGATAGCCCGGGCCGCCTCTATGAAATGGGTAAGCGGAAAGACCCTGGACACGGTGCGCAGTATGGGCGGGCTGCCCTCCAGCGAGAAGAATACGCCGGAGAGCGCCAGCATGGGTATGGTAACCAGGTTGAGCACGCCGCCGGCCATTTCCTCGCTTCTCATGCGCGAGGCGAAGACCAGGCCGAGGGATATCATGCAGAGTATGCCAAGGGCAGTAAGGAGCAGAAGGTTAAGGTAGCTCCCGCGCATGACGAAGCCCAGGATGAGATTGGTGCCGGTGAATACGAAAATGGAGGTGAGGAGCACGATGACGAGCCTGCTCGCCGATTGTGCGCTTACGAAGTTGAGCGCGTGCACGGGCGTGGCCTTGAAGCGCTTGAGCACGCCGTTCTTGCGGTAGCGTACGATAACGTAGCCAACGCCGAAGAGGCTCGAGAACATCATGTTCATGCCTATCACGCCGGGTACCAGCCAATCCACATAGCGCGTGGCCCTGCCGCTTACCGCCTGCTCGCTGAACGCGGGCTTCTGCGCATCGCCGGGAGGGGCGGCCATGAGCGCGGCGGCCTCCTGGGCCACGAAGAGCTCGCGCAGGAAGCGTCCTTTGTTGGATTCCTCGTTAATGGCGAATTCTCGACTATCGAAATCCACGAGGAAGTCGATCTGGTGCCGCTCGAGCTTCTCGCGGGCTATGGCGGCGTCGTCATAGGCGATGACCTGCATTTGTTCCATGCCCACGAAGCGCACGCTATCGTCTGTCCTGCCTATGACGCCTACCTTATAGAGCGTATCGTCGCCGCCTGAGAAGGCGAAGGCCATGCCCAGCACGAGCAGGACGGGAAAGAACAGATTCCAGATAAAGGTGCCTCTATCCCGTACGAACTCCATGGTGCGAGCGCTGAATAGGGCGAAAAACTGTCGAATGATCATAGCGTTATCCTTGGCTTAAGCCCGCAATGAGCTGCCGGTGAGCTTGATGAAGAGGTCTTCCAGATTGGGTTTGTGTATGGATAGGCCTTCCAGGTTTACCTTGGCCGCAAGGAGCTTTTTAAGGCTCTTGTCCAGGTTTGAAGTCTGCAGCTCAATGCTGTCTTCCAGCGTGACGAGGCCCTCGAAGCCCAGAAGCTCGTCCTGGCAGCAGCCGTCGTAGGGCAAGCGTATGAGCACGCCGTCGAAATGCTTGGCAAGGAGGGCATTCGGGGTGTCGATGGCCATGATCTTGCCCTGGTCCATAATAGCTACCTGGTCGCAGAGTATCTGCGCCTCGTCCATGTAATGGGTGGTCAGCACCACCGTCGTCTTTTCCGCCTTTATGCGCGTTATGAGCTCCCAGAAGTTGCGGCGGGCCTGCGGGTCCAGTCCCGTGGTGGGCTCGTCGAGGAATACCAGTTCGGGCTTGGCTATAATAGCCAGCGCCAACAGTAAACGCTGCCGCTGGCCGCCGGAGAGCTTCTGGTTATCACGGGAGAGCAGGTCCTCAAGCGAGCAGAGCTTGATGACCTCCGCCATAGGCCGGGGCCTTTCGTAAAACGACGAAAAGAGCGAGAGGGTCTCCTTTACCGTGATGAACTCAGGCAAGGCGGTGGTCTGGAACTGTATGCCTATGCGGTTCTTAAAGTCCCTGCTTATGGGCTCGCCGCGGAACAGTACGCGTCCGGAACTCGGCGCTTGTATGCCTTCCATGATTTCTATGGTGGTGGTCTTGCCTGCCCCATTAGGGCCGAGGAGGCCGAAGCATATGCCCTCAGGTATGCCAAAGGATACGTCGTTAACGGCCTTAACGGCGCCATAACGCTTGCTGAGGCCCTCAATGCTGATAATATCACTCATTTATACAGGATACTGAGGGCTGATAGGCGGGGCAAGAAAAAACGGCCGCCCCGAAGGGCGGCCGTAGTATCGCAGCTGCGAGCTCTGCGCGCTAAAGAAGCTTACTTCTTGGCGGCGCCGATGCGCTGGTCGGCTAAGGCCATCTTGTAGGCGGCCTGAAGCTCGAGGGAGTAGTGGGGGAAGTCGGAGTAGGTGGCGCCGGAAAGGGCGTCGGCTACCACGTAAACGGTGTCATCCGCGGCGGTATATGCGGCTACGGAAGCGTTGGCGTCTATGGCCTTGTTCTCCACGAGCGCTACCTTTACCTTCTGGGTCTTGAAGGCGGCGTAGTCGGCGTTGGGGTTGGCCATGAAGAAGTCGATGGTAGCCTTGTAGTTATAGCGGTAGCCTATGGAGGCGGCGTTTAGGGGCATGTAGTTCGCGCTGGGGTTAGCCTTGTCCATATTGCCGTAGTGTACGGTCTTGCTGGCGCTCTTGCCTACGGTAACCTTGAGGCCGTCTATGGTGACGTTGACCAAGGTGTCGTCGCGGGCTGCTTTAGCATAGGCGGCGGCGCGTATGGGGTTGCCCATGAGGCCCTCAAAGTCGCGCTCGTACTGGCGGGCGGGGCGGGCAAATCCGGCGGCGCCGGGGGTGAACTGGGACCACACGCCAAGGCCGTTCTGCACGTTGTATATGTAGAACATGTAGCCCTTGATGGCGGGGTCCGCGTGGGTGGGGTTGGCCAGGGGATCGGGGGCGCGCACGATGGCGCCGTCTACGATGCTCTTGCCGTCTTCGGAGTTGTTCTCGGCCCAGCCGCCCGGTCCCTGCCACTCGGCAAAGCTGGCCGCTACCACGTTGCCCTTGCCGTCTACGCTGACGGTGGCTTCGCCGATATAGCCGCCCTGGTGGGCTACGAAATACTTGGTGGCGGTGGCGGGAGCGTATTCCTTGCTGCCGGCCGCTGCCGCGAAGCTTACGCAGATGAGCAAGAGAGCCATCGAGAGAAGTATGGACTTCTTCATGTTATTCCTCCTGGAAAAGGTGCCGGATCGCCCGGCTGCCGTGGCTGCATTCCCGTATGGGCGCGTCGGCCATCGACCCCTCTATCATTGGCCATTATTGCAAATAAGTCAAGATGTATATATATAAATGTCATTATCCTGCGCAGTCTAGGTATACGCATCCCGACAGAGGCCAATCTGCCGCGGCCAAGCGCCGCGCTTGCCCAAGAAGCCTCTTTTTGCGTACAATGCCGCTTCTTACTAGAGAGAACGCAGTCATGCCGACAAGGAGCGCACGCACTATGAGCCAAGAAAAGGCAGTCGCCGGCGGCGACGATATCGTGGATGAGGAAAGCGCGAGCAGGAGCCTATCCGAGCAGCAGCTCGTACGTCGCCAGAAGCTCTCCAAGCTGCAGGCGGAGGGACGCGACCCCTTCGCGCAGCTTACCTGGAACCATAGCCACCATTCCGCGGACATAAAGCGCGACTTTGAGGCCCTCGAGAATAAAGACGTATCGATAGCCGGCCGCGTCATGAGCTTTCGCGACATAGGCAAGGCCGCTTTCATGGACCTGCAGGACCGGGACGGCAGGGTTCAGGTATACTTGAACGCTGAGGCCTTAGGCGACGAAGCCTACGCGCATATAAAGACCTGGGACGTAGGCGATATCGTGGGCGCGGAAGGCTTCGTGTTCCGCACGCGGCGCGGCGAGATATCCGTGCACGCCAAGCGCATGGTCCTCCTAACCAAGGCCCTCGAGCCGCTGCCCGAGAAATTCCATGGCCTTAAGGACCCGGAAATCCGCTACAGGCGGCGCTACCTTGACCTGGTCATGAATCCTCAGGTCATGGATACCTTCAAGAAGCGCACCCTCATCATCAAGGCCATACGGGAGTACCTGGACAGCCGCGAGTACATCGAAGTGGATACGCCCATCCTCTCCACCATAGCATCCGGCGCGGCGGCGCGGCCCTTCGTGACCAAGTCCAACGCGCTCAACCTCCAGCTCTACCTGCGCATAGCCACCGAGCTCTACCTCAAGCGCTGCATCGTGGGCGGCATGGAGCGCGTCTACGACATGGGCAAGAACTTCCGCAACGAAGGCATAGACATACGCCATAACCCCGAATTCACCATGATAGAGCTCTACCAGGCCTATGCCGACTACAAGGACATGATGGCGCTCTGCGAGAACATGGTGGCCTACGCGGCCGAGAAGGCCACCGGCAGCGCCAAGGTCATGTACCAGGGCACCGAGCTGGACTTAAGCCCTCCCTGGCGCCGCCTCACCATGGTGGACGCGGTCAAGGAATACGGCAAGCTGGACTTCGGCGCGGTAAAGACCGACGCCGAGGCGCAGGACATAGCCAAGAAGCACGGCCTTGAGCACGAGCTTAAGAAGAAGCTCAAGGATTGCACCAAGGGCGATATACTGAACGCG
>JBFZES010000374.1:0-6631 GCA_041306725.1 Spirochaetaceae bacterium
ATACTCGCGGCCGTGGTGGGTATAGTCTTGCTCTTCACGGTGTCCGGAGCCCCTACGCAGCTGCGGCTCATAAACACGCCCATACAGAGCGACGATGAGCTGAGGCTCATCACGAACCGCCTGGATTCCGAGGGCATAGAGTTCACCATAGCCGAGGGCAACATACTCTACGTGAAGGACCAGGAGACGCGCTCCCGGGCGGTGTCCGTGCTCCTTCGCGAAGACCTCATACCCAAGGGCACCTCGCTCTGGGACGTATTCTCGGTGGACCGCTTCACGACCACCGACTTCGAGCGCAACGTGAACCTGCGCAGGGCCATTATCCAGGAAGTGACCAGGCATATCGAGTCCATAGACGCGGTGGACCGCGCCAACGTGGTCATCGAGATACCCGAGGATAAGCTCTTTACGCAGGACCAGAAGCCGGTAACCGCCAGCGTCATACTCTACCCCAAGCCCGGCTCGGACATAGCCAACAACCGCAAGCAGCTTGAGGGCATACAGAAGATCATCAAATTCGCGGTAAGCGGCCTCCTCGACGAGAACATCGTCATAACCGACCAGAACGGCATCGTGCTCAACGACTTCGCGGGCCTCGCCGACCTGGACCGCCTCGAGCTTACCAAGCGCGAGCAGCTGCTCATCCAGCGCCAGGAGGCCTACTACCGGGCCGCCGTGCTCAGGGCCCTGCAGCAGATATACACCGCCGACCGCGTGCGCGACCTCAACATCAAGATAGACATGGACATGAGCAAGAAGGCCGTGGAGACGGTGGAGCATTTCCCCTTTACGCTCAAGCCCGATAATCCGCTCACGCCCTACGACGACTCGTCCATCAGCCCCAGCGTGCGCCTGTCCACGGAACGCAAGACCTATGAATACCAGGGCACCGGCTTCAACCCCGAAGGCCCGGCGGGCATGGAAGGCCAGACGGCCCCCGCCTACAAGGACCTGCAGAACATGGTGGGCTCGGCTACGGAGACCTATGTCATAGAGAACGAGGCCCTGAACAAGCGCAATACGGTCGAGGAAAGCTCCCCGAAGATGGATAGGGTAACGGTGTCGGTTAATATCGACGGCGTATGGAAATGGAAGTATAATGACAAGGGACAGCCGGAACTGAAGCCCGACGGAGGCATAGACCGGGTGTACGAAGGCATAGCCCAGCCCGAGCTGGATTCCGCCACCGCGCTCATACGCGACGCCATAGGCTATGACCGCATGCGCGGCGACTCGGTCACGGTGCGGAATATACAGTTCGACCGGTCGTCCCAGTTCAAGGCCGAGGACGAGGAGTTCCTGCGCGCCCAGCAATTGCGCCGCGTGGTGCTCTATTCGCTCATAGGCCTTGCGTTCCTGCTGGTGTCCTTCATCGTGTTCCGCCTGGTGTCCAGGGAGCTCGAGCGCCGGCGCCGCATTTCTGAGGAGAAGAGGGCTCTCGAGCAGCAGATGCTCAGGGAGAACGCCATACGCCAGGCGGAGGAGCAGAACATCGAGGTGTCCATGTCCGTGGAAGAGCGCAAGCGCCTGGATCTCCAGGAGCACGCGATCAACATGGCCAAGGAGCATCCCGAGGACGTCGCCCAGCTCATACGCACCTGGCTCAGGGAGGAATAAGCCATGGCTCAAGCCGCGCCAGCTAAAGGCAAGCCCACGGGCGCCGGATCTTCGGCGACCCCGGGCAAGAAGCCCAAGAGCGCCAAGGATCTCAATGGCAGGCAAAAAGCCGCCATCTTTCTCATAACCCTCGGCTCGGAGATATCGAGCGAGATATTCAAGCATCTGCGCGAGGATGAGATAGAGACCCTTACCTTCGAGATAGCGCGGCTTGAGAACGTGGAGCCCGACCTTAAGGACGCGGTCCTCATGGAGTTCCAGGAACTCATGATGGCCAGCGAGTTCATATCCTCGGGCGGCATAGACTACGCCCGCGAGCTCCTGGAGAAGTCGCTGGGCTCGCAGAAAGCCATAGATATCATCAACAGGCTGACGAGCAGCCTCCAAGTGCGTCCCTTCGATTTCATACGGCGCACCGACCCCGCCAACCTGCTCAACTTCATACAGACCGAGCATCCGCAGACCATAGCCCTTATCCTGGCCTACTTGGAGCCCAACAAGGCAAGCTACATACTGACCAAGCTGCCCAAGGAAAACCAGTCCGACGTGGCCAAGCGCATAGCCATGATGGACCGCACATCGCCGGAAGTGCTGCGCGAGGTGGAGCGCGTGCTTGAAAAGAAGCTGTCCACCCTATCCAGCGAGGACTACACCGCCGCCGGCGGCGTGGACGCAATCGTAGAGATACTCAACCTTGCCGACCGCACCACGGAGAAGGGCATACTCGAGGCCTTGGAAGAGGAGAATCCCGAGCTGGCCGAGGAAATCAAGAAGAAGATGTTCGTGTTCGAGGACATCGTCATGCTGGACAACCGCTCTATCCAGAAGGTTATACGCGAGGTGGACACGCAGGACCTTACCCGCGCGCTCAAGGGCGTGGACCAGGAAGTGCAGGAGAAGGTATTCCAGAACGTGTCCAAGCGCGCGGCCCAGGCCCTCAAGGAAGACATGGAATACATGGGGCCCGTGCGCATAAAAGACGTGGAAGAGGCCCAGCAAAAAATCGTCGCGGTCATCCGCCACTTGGAAGACACCGGCGAGATCATCATCGCCCGCGGCGAAGACGATCAGTTGATCCAATAAGGAAGCGCCGCGATGGCAAAGACCGTTTTTAGGCCACAGGAAATCATCCGCCTCGGCAGCACCTTCGTGCTGAACGCGCCGGGCCATAAGGCGGAGGACCTGGAAATCGAGGAAGCCCCTCCCGTGCTCGATTACCAGGGCCCTACGGCCGACGACCTTATGCGCGAGGCGGAGCTGTTTAAGGAACGCTGGGAGCAGGAAAAAGAGGCCATGGTGGCCGCCGCCCGCGCCGAGGCCCAGTCCATCGTCGCCAAGGCGGAGTCCACCGCCTTCGAGGAAGTGAAGCGCAAGAACGACCAGGCCCTGAAGATACGCCGCGAGGCCGAGGCCGCCGCGGAGCGCGCGCTGGCGGAAGCGGAGGCTAAGATACAGGCCATGGAAACCCAGGCGCGCGCCAGGGTGGACGAGGTGACTAAGGACGCCCACAAGAAGGGCTGGGACCAGGGGCGCGAGGACGGCTTCAAGGAAGGCAAGAACGAGGTGGAACGCCTCGTGAACCGCATACACGTGATACTCGAGCGCGCCATGGACAAGCGCTCGGAGATATTGGAGCAGACCGAGGGGCAGATCGTCGAGCTCGTGCTGCTCATAGCCCGCAAGGTGGTCAAGACCATATCCGAGAACCAGAAGAACGTGGTCATATCCAACATAGCCCAGGCCCTGCGCAAGCTTAAGACCAGGAGCGACGTGATCATCAAGGTTAACCTGGCCGACCTCCAGCTGGCCAGCGACCACGCCAAGGACTTCGTGGAAATGGCCGAGAACGCCAAGCGCATAACCGTGGTGGAGGATTCCGCCATAGACCGCGGCGGCTGCGTCATAGAGACGGACTTCGGCGAGATAGACGCGCGCATACAGAGCCAGCTGCACGAGCTGGAGGAAAAGATACTGGATATATCGCCCATCAAGGCGCGCGGGAAGGCCCAGTAGCCATGGATCTTATAGGCAAGTACCTCGACGCCCTCGAAACGGTAGACCCCATCAAGTACACCGGCAAGGTTACCAAGGTGCAGGGCCTCCTCGTGGAGAGCCGCGGGCCGCAGGCCGTGGTGGGCGAAGTGTGCCAGATACTCATACCGCGCCTGGGCAAGACCGCCTGGGCCGAGGTGGCGGGCCTGCGCGGCGATACCGTGCAGCTCATGGCCTTTTCGGTGCTCGACGGCATAGAGCTGGGCTGCACGGTCATAGCCACCGGGGAGCTCCTGCGCGTGCCCGTGTCGGACAAGCTGCTTGGGCGCACCCTCGACTCGATGGGCCGCCCCGCCGACGGCAAGGGCGATATAGCCTCGTCTGTCTATTACCCGGCCGCGGCGACGTCCCCCGACGCCATGACCAGGCAGCGCATACGTACGCGCATGGTAAGCGGCATACGGGCGCTCGACGGCCTCGTGCCCATAGGCAGGGGCCAGCGCTTAGGCATATTCGCCGGCTCGGGCGTGGGCAAATCCACCCTGCTCGGCATGATAGCCCGCAACACCAACGCCGACGTCAACGTCATAGCCCTCATAGGCGAGCGCGGCAGGGAAGTGCGGGAGTTTATAGAGAATGACTTAGGCGAAGAAGGCCTCTCCCGTTCGGTAGTCATCGTATCGACCTCGGATACGCCGCCCCTGGCGCGCCTGCGCGGCGCGTACGTGGCCACGGCCGTGGCGGAGTATTTCCGCGACCAGGGCCTGGACGTCATGCTGCTCTTCGATTCGGTAACCCGCTTCGCCAGGGCCCAGCGGGAGATAGGCCTGGCCATAGGCGAGCCGCCGGCCACCCGCGGCTACACGCCCAGCGTATTCGATTCCCTGCCTAAGCTCCTGGAGCGCTCGGGCACCTCGCATAAGGGCTCCATCACCGGCATATACACGATACTAGTGGACGGCGACGATATGGACGAGCCCATAGCAGATACGGTGCGGGGCATACTGGACGGCCACGTCGTCCTGTCCCGCAGGCTCGGCGAACGCTCCCATTTCCCGGCCATAGACGTGCTTAAATCCATATCCCGGCTTACCCAGTCGGTAACGGGCCCGCTTACGCAGAAGGCCATAGGCATAGTGCGCAGGCTCATGGCCACCTACGACGAGTCCGAGGACATGATAAACATAGGCGCCTACGTAAAAGGCACCAACGCCGCCATAGACGAGGCCATAGCCAAGCGCCAGGCCATAGAGGATTTCCTTATCCAGGGCATAACGGAAAAAGCGCCCATAACCGAAACGATCAAGCGCCTCGGCGAAATAGCCAACATAGCCATACCCGCCTCGGAGATCAGCGCCTTCGCGGCCGCCTTAAAGACGCCGCTTGAGAGCGCGGAGGCCCTGCGCGTCGCCAGCGTGAAGAAGGCAACGGCCCAGGAGGCGGACGAAGATACCGCGGCCGCGCTTGAGGAGTCGGAAGCATGAAGCGCTTCCATTTCCGCTTAGAAAAGCTGCTCGAGCTTCGCGCCTACGAGCAGAGCATAGCGGAGGCCGCGTTGGCGCGTAAGGCCGGCGCCGTGGCCGCGCTTGAGCATGCCCTTATGGACAATGCCTCGGCGAGCCTCAAGGCGGCCAAGGAACGATTTAAGCCCGGCGGCCACGCGCGGGACTTCCAGGCGGCGGAGCGTTACGCCCTGCGGCTCGGGCAAGAGCGCGAGAAGCTCATGAAGGGCCTCGCGGCGGCCGAATTCGAGCGCGATAAGGCTCGCGAAGCCTATATAGCCGCCACGAGAGCCAAAGAATTGATCGATAAGCTCAGGGAACGCGCGGAATCGTCGTATTATAAGGCGGCGGCCTTGGAAGAAACCAAGGCGCTCGATGACCTTGGCTCCATAGCCAGGGCCCGAAGCATGAACCTACAGAGGGAGTCCTAGGCATGGCTGGATTCGGTAAGCAGCGCATCATGGGCAGGGTAGTCGTCATGCTCATACTCATCGTGGCCCTGGTCATAGGCGGGCTCTTCTGGTTCGATTTCCTGGGGCTCATAGACGCCAAGGCGCTCTTTAGCCCGGTACTGCAGCTCGCGGGCCTGCCCACCCGCACGGGCGCGGCCTTGCCCGCGGAATCCCCGACCCTGCTCGATGACGAACGCTACGCCAAGCAGCTTGAGGCCGTTGAAGCCTTGCGCCAAGAGCTCGACGCGCGGTCTTCCGCCCTCGACGAGCGCGAAGCTACCATAGAGGCCATGGCCCAGGAAATAGAAGAACGGCAAAAGGCGCTCGAAGAACGGGAGAAATCGTTTAATAGCTTGGCAGAACGGTACGACAATAGAAAGGCGAACATCGAACAAAACGCGCGCTATCTGACCGGCATGCCTCCCGAGGACGCCGTGGCCATCTTAGGGTCGCTTGATGACCAGACGGCCATAGACATCCTGCGGGCAGTAGAAGAGCTTGCCGCCCAGACGGGCGAGGCTTCGGTGGTGTCCTATTGGCTGTCGCTTCTGCCGCCCCAACGGGCAGCCGACCTGCAGCGCAAAATGAACGCCAAGCCGGCCTCGCTCGATCCATAGGGAATAGCCGTCAGCGGGCGCGTGTTCGATGCGAAAGGAGCACGTCGTCCATGTTGACGATACCAGTACCCAGTGTAGGCGCGGCCCGCGAGAGCCCCGGAACGGCCGCCCTCTTCGGCTCCAAGGCTAAAGGCAAGGCCGCTTCCGGCGCGCGGAACCCCTTCAGCGCCCTTCTTGCCTCCCTCCGGGAGGGCAAGGCGGAAGGCGCCGAATCCAAGAATTCCACTAAAAAAAGCGGCGTCGAGCTTAAAGCCTCGTCGCAGAATCCCGCCGCCCAGGCCCAGGGCAACGTGCCCGCCACGGAGCCCGCGAAGGACCGGGCCGCGCTCAAGCCTTCGCGCGCCGCTATCGATGAGCGGCTCGAGGGCGCCGACCCGGAACTCGCTAAGCTTAAGAACAAACGCGACGCCCGGAGGCTCGGCGAGCCAAGCCTTTCCCTAGCCGCGCCGCT
>JBFZES010000375.1:0-9350 GCA_041306725.1 Spirochaetaceae bacterium
CTCTTTCCCTCCCCGTCGCTCTTCCGATCTATTTCCTTAAGGAAGAGCTGAAGGCCATCAAGCAGGAGCTTGGCATGCCGGCGGACGCGAAGAGCTCCGACTATCAGCGCTTCAAGGAGAAAATCGAGGCTTTTGGCTTCAAGGGCGAGGTTAAGGAGCTCGTGGAGCAGGAACTGGAAAAGTTCGGCCTCATGGATCCCAATTCCAGCGAATTCATCGTTACCCGCAATTGGCTTGAGCTTATTTGCAATCTGCCCTGGCTGCCCGGGACAGCATCCGACTTCAATATGAAGGAAGCCCGCGACATACTCGAAAACGACCATTACGGGCTCAAGGACGTAAAAGACCGCATAATCGAGTACCTGGCGGTGCGTAAACTTAAAAAAGACAGCAAAGGATCCATACTCTGCCTCGTGGGCCCCCCGGGCGTGGGCAAGACGAGCGTGGGCAGGTCGATAGCCCGCGCCCTTGGCAAGGAATTTTTCCGCTTTAGCGTGGGCGGCATGCGCGATGAGGCTGAGATCAAGGGCCACCGGCGCACCTATGTAGGCGCCCTGCCGGGAAAGATCATCCAGGGCCTTAAGATCACCAAGGCTCGTGATCCGGTGTTCATGATAGACGAGATAGACAAGATGGGCTCAAGCTACCAGGGGGATCCCTCGAGCGCCCTCCTTGAGGTGCTGGACCCCGAGCAGAATTTCGCTTTTCGCGATCATTACCTGGACCTTCCCTTCGACGTGTCGAGCGTATTTTTCATCGTTACCGCCAATACCCTCGATACCATACCCGGCCCCTTGCGGGACCGCATGGAGATCATCCAGCTGCCGGGCTACGTGGATTCGGAAAAGCTTGAGATAGCCAAGCGCTACCTCATACCCAAAAGCCTTGAGAAGAACGGGCTTAAGAAATCGCAGGTAAAATATACTCGCGACGCCCTTACGGCCATAGCCGAGGGTTACGCGCGGGAAGCGGGCGTGCGAAATTTCGAGAAATTCCTAGACCGCATACACCGCAAGCTCGCCCTGGTGGTCGACAGCGACGAGCGCGAAGAGGGCAAGATTAAGAAAGACCCTAAGAAATTCAGCGTGGATAAACCTTCGCTCGAGAAGTACCTGGGACAGCCTCGCTTCGATGCCGACGTTATCAAGCGCGCTACCCTGCCGGGCATGACCGTTGGCTTGGCCTGGACGAGCATGGGCGGCGATACCCTTATCATCGAGGCGGTGTCCAACCCGGGCAAGGAAGGCTTTAAGCTTACCGGGCAGATGGGCGCGGTTATGCAGGAATCGGCGGGCATAGCCTATACCTGGGTGCGCCACTACGTAGCGGAAGCCAAGGGCATAGAGGCTAATTACTTTGAGGCTAGGCAGATACACTTGCATATACCGGAAGGCGCGACGCCCAAGGATGGCCCCTCCGCGGGCGTTACCATGGCTACCGCGTTGGCTTCGCTGGTCCTGGGCAAAAAAGTGAGGGACCGCTTGGCCATGACCGGCGAGCTTTCGCTTACCGGTCAGGTCCTTGCCATAGGCGGGCTTAGGGAGAAGACGGTAGCCGCCAAGCGCAATAAGGTGCGCGACATCATCATACCCAAAGCCAACGAGAAGGACCTAGCCGAGATACCGGAGCACGTGAAGAAGGGCATAAGCTTTCATCCCGTGGAGCGCATGGAAGAGGTGCTGGCCATAGCGCTGCCCGACTAGAGCCAGTATTCAGCCGGCTTCGGGTGGCTTAGGAACTCGCCCATGGCTTCCGTGCGCCCGTAGGCCCCGGCCTGGCCGAACATGAGTGCGTCGCCCGCCTTAAGCCGCGGTACCTTGGCCAAGCCTATGCGGTCAAGCGAGGTGCAGAGCGGCCCGGCCAGTATGTAGTCCCGCCCTGTGCCTCTCAGGCTCAGGGCCGTGCAGGGAAAAGCCTGCCCGGTAAGGAGAGGCCGCAACAGGTGGTTAATGCCTCCCGCAAGGATAGCGAAATCGCTGCCCCTGCTGTTCTTCGTCCGTAGGACTTTACTGAGGTATACGCCGCAGGGACCGGCCAGCCAACGGCCTGGCTCAAGCACGAGGCGGCCGCTGAACCAAGGGTTTCCCTCAAGCAAAACCGCCAAGCCTTCGGAGAGCGCCCGTATATCCAAGGGCGTTTCCGCCTCCGCATAGGGTATGCCTAAGCCTCCTCCCAAGTCTATGTACTCAAGCCTAAGGCCGAAGCCTTCCGTAAGGCGCCTGCCTATTTCCATTGCCTTCGCGTGGTTGGACAGGAGGCGCTGTGCGTTTCGCTCATTGCTCGAGGCGAATACCTGCAGCCCGGCTATGCGCACGCGCGCATACGGCGCTGCCTCTTTTAAGAAATCGGCGACGTCTTCCTCGTCCACGCCGAAGGCGGAGGGGCCGCTGCCACCTATAATGGGAGAGCCTTCGTCTATCCCCGACGCGGGATGCACGCGGAGGTTGACGGCCAGCGGTTCATCCCGCCCCTCTTTCGCGAGTAGGCTATCCAGGCGCTCGACGTCCTCGATGCCGTCCGCCTGTATGCGGGCGCGGGCGGCGAGGGCCGCCCTCAGGTCCGCATCGCTCTTGCCCGGCCCCGCGAAGAGTATGAGGCTGGAACAGCCGCCCGCTTCCTTAAGCGCCTTAAGCTCGCCGGCCGAGGCGCAGTCGAAGGACGAGCCTAAGTGCGAGAAGAGCTTAAGGAGAGGCTGGCCGGGGTTGGCCTTTACCGCGTAGGCGAGCTCCACGCGGGGCGGCAGGAGCGAACGAAGCTCTAAAAAGCGTTCGCGGGCAAGGTCGAGCCTATAGGCAAAAAAGGGCGTCGGATGGCGTTCGAGGAGCTCGAGGGCTTCCTGTTCGCTGAAGGCATAAAGGCTCATGGCGTTCTCCAAAAAGGCGCGAGGCGCCGCAGTCCCTCGCGTATGCTTGAGGGCTCGCCCGCGAAGCTTACGCGGGCATGGCCCCTGCCTTCCTCGCCGAAGGCCAGGCCGGGAATGATGATGACCCTGCCCCTGTCGCGAAGCTTGAGGCAGAATGATAGAGGATCCTCATGCGCCCAGAGTGGCAGGGGCAGCCAGGAATAGAAGCTGCCGTCGGGCGGGGGCGGCATGAAGCCCAGAGCGTCCGAGGCAGCGCCTTGGAACGCGTGCCAGCGTTCGGCCAGCTCGGCCCGCATGGCCGAGAGGATCCCCGGCGCATCGTCAAGGAGGGCCGCGGCGGCGAGCTGGCTCGGGCGGGCCGCCGCCGTGTTCATGTAGTTGTGGATGAGGCGCGCCGGCGCGAGGAGCTCGGGGTCGCCTATGGCCCAGCCTACGCGCAGGCCCGGCGCGCCGAAGGCCTTGCTTAAGGACGAAAGCACGATGCCGTAGCCGCTCGCGTCACGCAGGCTCGGCGGCCGTTCGCCTAGGTAGAGTTCGCGGTATACCTCGTCCGACAGCAGCAGGACGCCGCGCGCCTCGCAGGCATCCGCTACTGCGCGCAGTGCTTCAATGCTGGCGCCGCCGCCCGTGGGGTTGCCAGGATGGTTAATAAGCGCGAGGCGCACGCTCGGTTCGGCGTTTAGCGCTTTGATAAAGGATTCCGGGTCGAGGCTGCCCGCCGCGCTAAGGTGGTAGCGTACACTCCTGCCTCCGGCCAGCTTGGCCAATATGGGGTAGGCTATGAAGCCCGGATCGGGCAAGAGGGCGCTTGCGCCTTCCTCAAGATAAGCGTGGAAGAGGGCAAAGAGCGCTGCCTGGCTGCCTGAGCTTACCATGACCTGCCCTCCACCGACGCCGTAAGAGGACGCAAGGCTTTCGCGCAGCTCCGGCAAGCCCTGATTGGGACCGTAGGCGCAGGAGGAGCCGCAGCTGGCCAGGGCTTTGGAAGCCGCGGGGGGCAGAGGCCAGCTTGGCTCCCCGAGGCCCAACGATACGGTCCCCGGCGGAGCGCCTTCGTTCATGGCTCGTATGGGAGAAAGGGCTATGCCCTCTAAGCGCGACGCGCAGGCTATCATCGCAGGGCTGCTTCCAGCGCGGTAGCGGCGTCGGTGCTCGCGTCGCGGTATTTTACTATGCAAGGCGCGTATAAGGCGATGCCGCGCCTTAGCGCCCAGTGCGATTGCGCGGGGCGGGAGCCCGGCACGACCACGGCGCCGGCGGGCACCTCGCCTTTGAGCTCGATATCGTTTACGAGGTCATAGATGAGGGTGGACGCGCTTATGATAGTGCCGGGCGCGAGCACGGCGTTTTCTCGCACGAGCACGCCTTCAAAAAGGCCCGTAAGCCCTCCTATGAAGCAGCCGTCTTCCACGATTACCGGGCGGGCGCCTGCGGGCTCGAGCACGCCGCCTATCTGAGCGCCGGCCGACAGGTGTACCCGTTCCCCTATCTGGGCGCAGGAGCCCACGAGGGCGTGGCTGTCCACCATGCTGCCTGAGCCCACGTAAGCGCCCACGTTTATGAACGACGGCGGCATGATGACCGCGCCGGGCCGCACGCAGGCGCCGCGCCGCACGGACGAGCCGCCGGGCACCAGGCGCACGCCGTCCTTAAGGCCGAATACGCGGGGGCTGAAGGCTTCCTTGTCCACCGCGCCGCCGGGCCACTCGTCGTATTGGGCCAAGGGGGAAGCGCGGAATATGGTAAGTATGCCCCGCTTCACGAAGCTCTCCGCCGCCCACTGGCCGTCTTCGCCGCGCCGTGCCGCACGAAGCGCCCCGCTTTCCAGCGCGCTTACGAGTGCGGCCTGGGCCTCGGCCAGCCTGGCGTCGGCCGCTATGGCCTCGTCGCTACGTTCGAAAAAGGCGCGCAGCTCGTCGGTACTCATACTCTGGCCTCCAAGAGCCCAAGCTCCTGCAGGGCCCTGCGTACGCGCTGCCTGGTAGGCTCAGACGCGCCGACCAGGGGCAGGCGCGGCAGCGACGAGCAAAGGCCCAGCTCCTCGAGCCCCGCTTTGAGGGGTACGGGGTTGCTTTCGGCGAAGAGGGCGTCCATGAGCGGCAACAGGCGGTAATGGAGTTCCTGAGCCTCCTTCCTCCTGCCGGCCAAGGCCGCGCCCACCAGGGCCTTAAGCTGGGCAGGGGCGGCGTTGCCGGCCACCGATACGAGCCCGTTGGCCCCCAGCGCTATCGCGGGCAGGGCCAAAGCGTCGTCTCCGGACAGGAGGAGCTTGCCCGGCGGAAGGCAGCGCGCTATCTCGCCTATCTGCGCCAAGTTGCCCGAGGATTCCTTTAGCCCGATGAGCTCCGGTATGGCCCACAGCCTTGCCAGGATATCGGGCGTCATATTAAGGCCCGTGCGGCCAGGCACGTTGTAGGCTATGATGGGCAGGCCAGGCGCGGCCGCCGCCACGGCCCGGTAATGGGCTTCCAGGCCCGCGGCTTGGGGCTTATTGTAGTAGGGGGTAACGACGAGGAGGCCATGGGCGCCTAGGGCGGCCGCCTCCCTGGCCATAGCCACGGTGCGCGCCGTGGCGTTGTGGCCCACGCCCACGACCACGGGCAGGCCGCCTGACTCTTCCAGGGCCACTCGAATGATGCCCTCGCGCTCTTCGCCGCGCACGGTGGCCGCCTCGCCGGTGGAACCCAGGGCGACGAGGAAATCCGCTCCGCCTAAACGCACGGAGCGTACGAGAGCGCGGAAGGCTTCTATATCGACGGTATCGGCGTCTTGGGCCGAGAAGGGCGTAGCAAGGGCGACGCCAAGGCCGGTAAACGATGCGGCGTTCATCATAAGATATCCTCCCGCGCGGCGGCGGCTTGAAAGATCGGCGCCAGCGCATCGGCGCAGGCCTGGTCAAAACTGAAGAGCCCGGCTCGCCCGTGCAGCCAGCGCAGGGCCCGTAGGGCGCCCTCGGCGAATAGTTCTCGCGCATGCGCTTCGTGGGAAAACACTATGGTCTCCCGCGGCGCCTCGTAGCGCAGTTCGTGATAGCCCACGGCGGCCCCTGAGCGGAGGCTAGCCACGCTTATGGCTTCCTCGACAGCCTTTCCCAAGGCCCAGCCCGTATGGCGGCCTGAGCCCTCCGCTAGGGCCTCAGCCAGCGATTTCGCGCTGCCCGACGGAGCGTCGGCCTTGGCCCTATGGTGGCGTTCCACGATAGACAGATCGGCCCGGCTATCAAGCGCGGCGAGCCCCCCGAGCGCCAGGGCCGCCCTGCGCATGAAGGCCATGGCCAGCGAGAAATTGGGGGCGAGCATGATCCCTATAGCCAGGGACTGCGGTTCGGGCACTAGGCCGTCGAGCGCGCCGCGGTCCCAGCCCGTGGTTCCCACGACTATGGGCACGCCGCCGGCAAGGGCCCAGGCCAGGTGCCCGGGAACGGCGACGGCGGCGCTTAGGTCCAAGGCCATGTCTACCTTCTCCGAGGGCAAAGGCTCATCCCGCCCTAAGGCCCAGGCTAAGCTAAGGTCGGCGGATTCCTCGATGAGCTTAGCTACCATGGAACCGAGCCTGCCTCGGCCGAATATGCCCACGGTCATGAAGCCGGCCCCGCCGCGCTTCCCGCGCGCGCGCTTTGGGCGCCCTGAGACGCGCTATCCGCTGGCGCACAGGCGTCGGGAAAGAAGGCGCGGTGCAGGCGCCTCTGGGCTTCGGCCGCGTCTTCCTGGGCCACCACGAAGCTTAAGTTTATCTCCCTGGCCCCCATGCTTATCATGTCTATGTTGATGTCGCCCAGGGCGGAGAAGGCCTTGCCCGCTATGCCCGGGCTCTCCGCGAGCCGGTCGCCCACTATGGCTATGAGCGCCCTGCCCCGGGCTATGCGGAGCTCGGCGAAGCCTTCAAGTTCGGCCACGAGGCCGTCCAGCGATATCCCGTCGTCCACCGTGGCGGACACGCTCACTTCCGAAGTGGCCACGAGGTCGACGCTTATGCCCCTGCGGCCGAACACCTCGAATATGCGCGCGAGGAAGCCCGAGCCGCCGAGCATACGGGGGGTGCGCACGGTAACGATGGTCACCGGCCCCCGGGAGGCAAGCGCGGTTACCTGCCTGCCCGAGGAGGAGCCCCTGGCTATGGTGGTGAGGCGGCCGTTGGGAAGGAGGCTGTTCCGCACGGTAACCGGTATGCCGCGCTCAACGGCCGGCAGTATGGTGGCTGGATGCAGAACCTTGGCGCCGAAGGCGGCGAGCTCGGCCGCCTCGTCGTAGCCCAAGTATTCCACGGGGCTGGCCTCCGGCACGATGCGCGGGTCGGCGCTGAGCACGCCTTCGACGTCGGTCCAAATCTGTATCTCCGCGGCGTCCAGAGCCGCCCCGAGTATGCTCGCGCTGTAATCCGAGCCGCCGCGGCCCAGGGTGGTGGCGTGGCCCGCGGGGTCCGAGCCTATGTAGCCCTGCGTGATGGCGATGGAGCCCGGCTGCACGAGGGGCAGTATGCGCTCCTGCGCGGCGCGGCGCGTGGCCGCCAGGTCCGGGCGGGCCTTGCCGTGGCGCGAGTCGGTTTTGAGCACCGCGCGCGCGTCAATCCACGGGGCGTTCATGTACAGGGCTAGGAGCCTGGTGGATAGGAGCTCCCCACGGCCCGTCAGGACGTCGAGGTTCCGCTCGGGCAGGTTTCGAAGGAGGGCAGCGCCCTTTAAGAGCGCGGATAGCTCGGAGCGGGTATCAGCAAGAGCCTGTTCGAGTTCCGGGTGAGCGGATTTGCCTAGGAGCTCCTCTCCCACCGAGCCGTGCCTGTCCAGTATGCGGGCCAGGGCGGCCAGGGCTTCCGCTTCCTGGCCGGCCACGGCCATGCTGCCCGCGCCTATGAGCGCGTCGGTTACGCCCGAAAGGGCGGATAGGACGAGCAATACGCCTTGCGCCGAGCGCTCGCGGGCTAAGGCCGCCACGCCCCGCAGCCGCGCGGCGTCGGCCACGGAACTGCCGCCGAACTTCATGACGATAGGCGCGCTCATAGCGAGCCTCCCGCTATGGCCGGTTCTACGCCGGGCATGGAGCCGAGAGTGGTACTGGGTATGCTTGTCATGGGGGCGTTTCCTTTCGTAGGGCCGCGAAGGTAAAATCTGCCTATGGCGGAGAAAAGGGCTATGCCGTCCTTGAGCTCGTCAAGGCTCAGCTCTTCGCCGCGGGTATGGGCCAGGGCCGGGTTTCCCGGGCCCGCGAGCAGGGCCGCCGCATTGGGCGCCAGCGCGCGCAGGGCAGGCAGGTCGGAGCCGAAGGGCACGCTCGCGCTGGCTAGGCCGGGCACGAGGTCAAAGTAGTCGTGGCCCTCGTCCACCAGCGCGTCGATCCTGGCGTTCGCGGGCATGGCCGCCTCCAAGGCGGCGCGCAGCCTGCCTCCGGGCACGGTGCGCAGGGAGAGCTCCGCCCAGGCCTCGTTGGGCACCACGTTGGCCGCGCGCCCGCCGCCGATGAGGCCAAGGTTCCAGGCTTCGCCGCCTAGCCGAGGGTCGTGGCCCGGCTCCGCACTATCAAGGGCGGCAAGCCAGGCTATGAGTTCCGTAATGGCGTTGCGGCCGAGCTCGGGCGTGGAACCGTGGGCGCTTAAGCCCGCGCAGCTTAGCCTGGCGCGCAGGTAGCCCTTCTGGCCCGTGGCCAGGGCGCAGTTCGTTGGCTCCCCGTTCACGATGGCCAGGCAGGAGGAAAAGAGCGGCTTAAGGCTGAGCGCGGCCAGCGCGCCTGCGCTGTCGCTTTCTTCTCCCGCCACGCCGAGCCAGGCTAGGCCGCCATAGCCCTCATCTAGGAGCGTTTCTATGGCGCCGAATTGGGCGGCGATCTGGCCCTTGGCGTCGCAGGCGCCGCGCGCGGCTATGCGCCCGTCCTCGACGAGTACGGGAAGCTCCGGAGGCACGACGTCGAGGTGGGTGGTGAATAGCACGCGGGGTTCGCCCCATTGGACCAGGATATTGGCCCTGCCGGGAGCGAGGGGCATGATGCGCAAGGCGCCGCCTAGGCGCCGGCATGCGCGTTCGAAGGGGGGAGCGAGCGATGCTTCGCTCCCCGAGGGGCTATACGTGGAACAAAGCTCCGCCAAAAAGTCGAAGGCGGATCGTTCCACGGATTGAAGGCGCGGCATAGGTTCCTCCAATCCGTTGGAGATCCCTAGAAACCGCGCGAATAGCCCCTGGGTATACGGACAGAGTAGGTCCGTAGGGTTCGGCGATTCCGTTGGCACTCCGCGGGTTTCTCTCCCGCGACAGCCGCCGGGTATTAACCCGGACGTCCAAGGCCGGCGCGTACTGCGCGCGCGGGCCCTTCGGCGATCCTCCCCCTTCCCATCGGCTTTACGCGGGCGCAGTGCCCTTTGCCGCGGTACTCATGGGAATCGCTCCTCCAATCGGACAAGGCGGATACTAGCAACGATCGCAACGCGTCGCAAGGGGCGAAACGGGCCCCAAGCGGAAAAAAACGTGGAATCGCCGCAAAATTCATTGAAATTTGACGAA